>NZ_JBHZPG010000029.1:0-69327 GCF_042788005.1 Peribacillus sp. YIM B13472 | reverse complement strand
TAACTGATCGATTTCTTGTTGATGTTGATTTTCATTTTCCTTAAAATTAATAATCATTTGCTCCAGGTTTTCAATCTCGGCTTTATATTTATTTTCTTGCTCCGAAACAAGAGCAATCGTGTGATTTAACTGATCGATTTCTTGTTGATGTTGATTTTCATTTTCCTTAAAATTAATAATCATTTGCTCCAGGTTTTCAATCTTGGCTTTATATTTACTTTCTTGCTCCGAAACAAGACCGATGGATTGATGTAAATTATCAATTTCTTGCTTGTAGTGGTCTTCTTTTTCGGTAAGTCGGTTATTAGCTTTTTCTAAGTTATCAATGTCCACCTTATATTGACTTTCCTTTTCCGATAGTTGGTCGATTGTCTGAACATAATTTTCAATTTCATGTTTAAAGTTTTCGATAACTTGTATATGATGATTTTCCTTTTCGGAAAGTTCAATCATGGCTTTTTCTAAACTTTCAATCTCCACTTTATATTTATTTTCTTGTTCAGATACAACGCTAATCGTTTGATTTAACTGATTGATTTCTTGCTGATGGTAGTTCTCTTTTTCTTTTAAATCAATAATCATCTGTTCTAAATTTGCGATGTCCACCTTATATTGACTTTCCCGTTCCGATAGGTGGCCGATCATTTTATTAAAATTTTCAATTTCATGTTTAAAGTTTTCGATCACTTGTTTCTGCTGTTCTTCTTTTTCAGAAAGTTCAATCATGGCTTTTTCTAATTTATCAATCTCCACTTTATATTTATTTTCTTGTTCAGATACAATGCTAATCGTGTGATTTAACTGATCGATTTCTTGTTGATGATAGTTCTCTTTTTCCTTTAGATCGGTAATCATCTGTTCCAAACTCTCAATGTTCACTTTATATTGACTTTCCTGTTTCGATAGTTGGTCGATCGTTTGAGTATAATGTTCAATTTCATGTTTAAAGTTTTCGATAATTTTTTTATGATGATTTTCCTTTTCGGCAAGTTCAATCATAGTTTTTTCTAAACTTACAACCTCCACTTTATATTTATTTTCTTGTTCAGATACAACGCTAATCGTTTGATTTAACTGATTGATTTCTTGCTGATGGTAGTTCTCTTTTTCCTTTAAATCAATAATTATCTGTTCTAAATTTGCAATGTCCACCTTATATTGACTTTCCCGTTCCGATAGGTGGCCGATCATTTGAGTGTAATTTTTAATTTCATGTTCAAAGTTTTCGATCACTTGTTTATGATGCTCTTCCTTTTCGGCAAGTTCATTCATGGCTTTTTCTAAACTTTCAATCTCGGCTTTATATTTATTTTCTTTTTCAGATACAACGCTTATTGTTTGATTTAACTGATCGATTTCTTGCTGATGGAGGTTCTCTTTTTCCTTTAGATCGGTAATCATCTGTTCCAAATTCTCAATGTTCACTTTATATTGACTTTCCTGTTTCGATAGGTGGTCGATCGTTTGAGTATTATGTTCAATTTCATGTTTAAAGTTTTCGATAACTTGTATATGATGATTTTCCTTTTCGGCAAGTTCAATCATCGCTTTTTCTAAACTTAAAATCTCCGCTTTTAATTTATTTTCTTGTTCAGATACAACGCTAATCGATTGATTTAACTGATCGATTTCTTGGTGATGGTAGTTTTCATCTTCCTTTAAATTGTTAATCGTCTGTTCTAAATTTGCAATGTCTGCCTTATATTGACCTTCCTGTTCGGAAAGGTGGCCGATTATTTGAGTATAATTTTCAATTTTTTGTTTAAAGCTTTCGATAATTTGTTTATGATGATTTTCCTTTTCGGAAAGTTCGATCATGGCTTTTTCTAAATTTTCAATCTCCAGTATATATTTATTTTCTTGTTCAGATATAATGCTAATCGTTTGATTTAACTGATTGATTTCTTGTTGATGAAAGTTTTCTTTTTCCTTTTGATCCATAATCATCTGTTTTAAATTTGCAATGTCCGCCTTATATTGACTTTGCTGTTCCGATAGGTGGTCGATTGTCTGAACATAATTTTCAATTTCATGTTTAAAGTTTTCGATCACTTGTTTCTGCTGCTCTTCCTTTTCGGAAAGTTCGATCATGGATTTTTCTAAATTTGCAATCTCCACTATATATTTATTTTCTTGTTCATCGGATACAACGCTAATCTTTTGATTTAACTGATTGATTTCATGTTGATGGTATTTCTCTTTTTCCTTTAGTTCGGTAATCATCTGCTCTAAATTTGCAATGTCCACCTTATATTGACTTTCCTGTTCGGATAGGTGGCCGATCGTTTGAGTATAATGTTCAATTTCATGTTTAAAGTTTTCGATCACTTGTTTATGATGATTTTCCTTTTCAGAAAGTTCGATCATAGCTTTCTCTAAATTTTCAATCTCCACTTTATATTGACTTTCCTGTTCGGATAGGTGGCCGATCCTTGAAACGTAATTTTCAATTTGATGTTTATATTTTTTATTATCTTGTATATGACGCTCTTCCTCATCTGATAGAGTTTTTTCTAAATTATTTATCTCCACTTTATATTGCTTTTCTTGATCGAATAAAAGATCAATGGTTTTAGTAAGTTGATTCATTTCATATTTATAATTCATTTCTTTTTCGTTGAGAGAATGAATGGTTCCTTTTAACTCTTGAATTTCGTTTTTGAAAGTGTTTTGCTCTTGAAAATAAAACATGACTTTTTCAATTAATTTCTCAATCTCTAAATTAATGCTTTGTACATCTAAATTAGTTATTTTTTTATTTACTGGAGCAAGAAGTGATTTCACCTCTGAAAGCCCATCCGCCATTTTTTTAAAACCTTCATCGCCGAACTTTTTGAATTCCTCATCTTTTACATTCTGTTTTTGGGCGGACTCATAATCTTGAATTTTCTTTTGAAGAGAAGCAATTTCCCCTTGTAATATTTTATTCTTATCTACAAGTGTTTTTATGTCATTTTTGTTCATTTCTTCATTTGTTTTGGTTTCTTTAACGTACTGTAGTTCGGTCTTATATTTCTTTATTTCTTCTTCTAATTTCTGAACCTTGGTTTCTGCACTCTTCCTTTCATGTTCCTTCCGATTGATTAGTTCTTGATATGTTCTTTGTTCATTTATCATTTCTTCGTTATGTTTTATTAATTTTCTTATTTTCTTTTTACTATAATCCACTTCGTATTCATTAACTTTTGATTTGTATAGGGAAAGTTCAGATCTAAGGTGAATGATCATTTGCTGAAGTTGTACTGGAGTTATTTTATTCAATTTACTTTTTTGTATTTCATTGGCTTTTTCATCATCTGTATACAAAAATAACCACTCCTTATTTTTGATCACGTGTGAACAGGCTGCAATCTCCCGCCATTGCCAATAAGGAATCAATTAGACAGGATGAGATACAGCTACTGTAAATGACCAAGAGGTTCCTATGCGGAGATGTTTATCAAGATTTTTATGGGTGTGGTAACTTTATATGGAGCACTCGTTCGTGAGAGTATTGGTGTTGCTTCGTGATAAGGAACACAGCGACACCCAAATCATTGCAGGGGCATCGTAGACAAAAGTAAATTCCTCCTCATAAAATTATCATCTTGACCGAAAATCTTTAATTTAAATTTTTTACAATATTCATGTGACGGGTTTTAATCAAACACTGATCCCCTTATAAATGATTCCATAATAGTTATATGTACCGTATTTCAAATTGGTGATTATATATTATCTTTTTATTCCCTTACAATTTCACTAACAATTAAAGACCGCTATGTTTATTCTTTATCATTTCTTCATTACTCTTACATATCATTAATATTGAGTGATATAAGGGTTGTGATGTAACAAGCAGCACGGTATTATTTTATCCTTTTGAAAACCAAATCTGTAACAGGATTAACATAAAGGGGGATACATAAATGGATTTTAGAGTAGAAGTTGGAGATAAGGAGGCAGGAACCATACCTTATGAGTCTCTCCCGGCGGTTACTTATCTTTTTAGGGAAATGGGTTTTGATGTGCAGCCAGATACTGAAAATCAGAAAGTACAATTATATTCTGCCTTGCATGGTAAAAGAATTGTACTTTCTTCCGATTATGATGTTAAACATAACACCTTTAGAAAGCACCTTCTAGAAAGGAAGGTGCTGGAGTATATTCAAACATTCCTTTCTGCATGTGGGGCAAAGGTGATTCTTATAGATGAAAAGAAGGAATCAGAAAGGGCTGATTTTCATGTATACTTATCACTCTTTGAAATTCCAGTAATAAAAGATCCCATTCTTGAATTAATTCATAATTCAAAATCAACTAATAAAAAGTTATTGGATATTTTTCATTATGAATGTACAAGAACTGGAACAAAATTTAAATCTAATGAGGTAGTTAGAGGCGCAAATAACCCGTTTATTAATATACAGATAATGTATCCTGTTATTACGGAAGAAGATTTTTGGGGGAAATTTGGTGAAAAATATGCGATGTCCATAACAATAGGAATATTAGCCAGATTTCAAGATAGTTCGCCTTTATCTGTTTTGTCATTAGTTCCAATTGAAATTTTGTCAAACATGTTTGTTCATTCTCAAAATACTGGGTTAAAATTAGAACCTGCCTTGCAAAAAGAAAAAAAGTTACCAGAAAAGAAAAAGTTTTTATTAAAGAAACCAACTATTAATAAAAGAAAAGAAGCAGAAGTGTTTTTAGATTATCATATTTTTATTGAAGAACTTAAAGAACGTAACAAAATCAAGCTTATTGGAAATCTTCATATTAAAAATATAGGTACGGAAGTTTTGCGGAACCCGGTTATCTGTCTGCGTTCCACCCCTTCAGAAAGTATAAAAATATCGGGGCAAATATTGCCGCCGAATGTTGCCAATACTTTGGGGGTAATGAAAAATGAAGAAACAAAAGGGTGGAAATATATGAATGATGAATGGTTTGAAGAAATGGAGAAGGGAGAAACCTGGATATGTCCAATTCAATCTAAAAATATTAACCCTAGGCAAACAGAATCTTTAACTAACTTACAAATAAGCGTCATTCAACCTGTAGAAAACAGCAATATTCGTGTAGAAGCTTTTGTGTTTTTTAAAGAACAAGATCTTGAAATCAGTTCAAGTAATCAAATTTCCTTATTATTAACGAAGAAACAATAATGTAAAAGGGTAAATGGCATAGCATATGGGGGGTGGAAGTGGGTTGGTTGAAGGGAATTATCACTTTGAGAAATACTTATTAGATAATATGAAAGTGATAAAATTATTGGACCAAGCAATAAAACAGAATAAAGGCTTTTCTCTTGCCCGTTTTGGAATAGGTGAAATAAGCTATTTAAGCTGGCCAGACAATGGATTATTAGTTCAGGAGTTTAAACGGTATGAATCTTATGCGGGCATATCCAATTCACCAGAAATAATTAGGAGGGAATTGGTCAGGTCATTGCGGGATACAGACATTGCCGGTTTGATAGCTCCTTGGAGACTGGATCCTTGGGCAAAACAAACTCGAAATGTACTTAAACAACTGAAGTTCATGCCTTCGAAAGCTTGTTGTGCTTGGATCATGCATAGCCTCTTAGACGAGGGGAAATTATGGCCATGGCTGAGTAATAAGAAGGTATTTCTTGTTGGACGCCGTTCAAAAGAAGCAGAAATCATTTTTAAAGATCAAGGCGTGCAAATTACTGGAAGTATAGATTTAAATGGATATGCAGAATTAAGTGGAGTGCAAAATGAGCTACAGTCTAATCAGGAATGGGAAATGGCGTTAATTTCTGCCGGGATTCCGGCAACCATTTTAGCTCCAAGAATTGCAAAATTGACCCAGAAGGTTGCCATTGATTTCGGGCATGCCCTTGATATGATTCTTGATGGAAAGGAATACAAACATTCTGACCTAGTAAAAAAGTGGAATGATCAGTTTTCCTAAATAGGAAACAAAACTAAATATAATCATTGTAGGGAAATAAATATAAAATAATACTCGCAGATTCTACCTTTAATTCATAAGGAAGAGGTGCGAGTATCTATTTGCACTAAATTCAGTTTAGGAATTTTAATTGTATCGGAAAGACCTTTCTTCCAGTTATTTGGAAACATTTTAATTCAGGGGTCGAATTTGCAAACGAAATAATAAGGTGAGCTACCTCTGGGTAGTTATTTAAGGAAATATCTCCTTCTGACGGATAAGCACAATCTGTTGGATGGGAATGGTAGATGCCAATCAAATCTTCATTCCTCCTATCGATAAGTTCAAATACATGACGAATTTGATCTAAATCCATCGAGTAGGAAAAGGAGCTCCTATTGACATTTTCCATCGGCCAAATTGTTTCTGCGACCCCATTTTCCCCCGAAAGCAGTCCACAGGCTTCATAAGGAAGTTCCCGTTTGCAATGAGAAATCAATTTTTGCCTAACTTGATTAGTGATGTAAAAAGTACCGGATGTCAAACTTAGATCATTTGTTTTTTCCACAGCAACCTTTTGCTCGTACTGGCCGAACCTGAAGGGTAGAGGGAGTGCTTAGTTGTTGTTGTTGTTGAGCGGGTTGCAGGTTGGAAATTCCTAATTTTCTTCTTACTTTACGTCTTAGCTTATCAGATGCCATTTTTTTCTCTCCTTTTATAGGTATGCTCTATAAATATGAAAACATGAATCCTTATGTAACCTAATAATTAATAAATGGGTCGCCTAAAATCCGTGATACATTTACTAAGTGGTGAAGTAAATAATGGTATCAGATTTTCCAATTTTCTTTACAAAAAAAAACCGAGAGAGTATCATCCCTCGGGTTTTTTTATTATCCTGGAAAACGATCGCAATCTCCTGTTTCAACTTCTAATCCAGGGTTAGCTACTTCTGTCAAAGCAATAGTAACAGTTGAAGTTGCGCCAGTTATTAAAAGTGTAGCAGTATCTCCTAAAGGATCAGCATCAGCTAGAGTTAGTGTGAATGACGCATTTTCTGGTACACCTCCGGCTGGTGTTATAACACCGGTACCAGTTACAGTAAGCCCAGTTACTACTCCAGCAGCATTTGTAACACATGTAGGCTGGCTAAAGTCATTGGCTGTAAACGTGAAGCTTTGGTCAATATCAGCATCTGGGGTTCCAGTTGGAGTAGGAGTAGGTCCTAATGTATCGATGTAGGTAACTTGAATCCTGCTACCAGAAAGGGTACATTGGTCACAAACTAGGGCAGTCAAATCTAAGTTTCCTGTTGTTGGACCACCTAGACCGTCCTCAAATACAAGGATGGATGCTTCGCCATTGAATTCTGCTGCACCTTGGCATAAGCAGTTAGTTGTCGGGAAGAAAGTTGGGCATTGTTGCGGGAATGGTTGTGTTGGGCACACGAACCCTTCTTCTTGAATTGGAATGACAGGACGTGGTCCACAGAACTTAGCCTCGACCTCAAGCTTAACCTCAGCCTCGACTTGAACATCTTTACACATGGTCACATCTAGTACAACCATATCACCAAGCATTTGATTTAAAACAACTGTACATTGAACATCGAAAATATTACAGTTGATTTCTGTTCCCTCTGGGAAACATAGGATTACTTCATCCATGAAACTAACAGGTACTACGAAATTACACCCTGGTAGTGGTGCTCCATTGCAAAAGAATTGGACGCGGATATGGACATGGAAGGCTAGGGAAACAATTTGGGCACCTGGAACACTAGGAATGTTAGCTGGAGTTGCTCCGATAAAATCACAGCTTCGTGTACCAGCTACTTCCGAACAAGTAGCTGTTATTGTGTTACCTTCATGGCGTGCATCTTCAATTGCTGCAAAACATTCCTCAGGTATTTGAACTTTATTGCGATCACGATTTGTTAGAACAACCCAGTCATATACTTTTGTAACACGAATACATTCAGGTCCGATGGGGTTCGGTACCACTTGTCGGCCCTGAATAGATTTGACGTTCCTTTTTTTCATCAAACATCTTTCCCTTCAGTATCAGGTTTTGAACACATTAACATACTATGGGGATATCTTTTTATGGGTACATTTTTCTTAGAAAATGGGCTAATAAAATTTCGGGATTTATAAATGTATATTTATATAATCAAAATTCAAATCATAAAATAGTAAAAGAAAGATTAGGAGGTGAATAGGTGTTGGCTATTGAATGGCTTGATTTTTTTATATTAATATTGGCTACCTTCCGGTTAACTCATTTAATTGTATTTGACGAAATCACTTCATTCATCAGAAAACCTTTCTTGACTGCCACCATCCAAGAAAATGCCTCTGGACAATTGGAGGAAATCATTGAAATAAAAGGGTCAGGACTTCGTTATTTCATAGGTTCGCTTTTAAGTTGTTATTGGTGTGTAGGGTTTTGGTGTTCCCTTATTACTGTACTTACTTATTATTATTTTCCTGCTGCTTTTCCAATCTTATTGGTCTTGGCTGTGGCGGGAGCTGCTGCTTTTATTGAATCTAAAGTATGAAAGTGCATTTTTCCTAATCGTGTAGAGGTAGACAAAGAAAAGCATTATGAACAATTATGTAATTTGATTAGCGGATATAGTTATTCAGACTAATATTGTATGCTGATCATCATAAAAGTGCTTTATAGACAGAGAGGCTTATATTCTTAGGTTAAAGTTTAGTCAGCTTGGTGCAGTGTTGTATATTGATAACAAGTACAAGGGGGCATTAAGTTCTATTGTTAAGCATCAGGAAAGCAAACGATTGATTAAAATCCATTCAATACGAATGGATTTTTTCTTATAAAAGGAATTGAAGGGGAATATAAAGTGGAGGAAAACTTCATTAAAAATACTTGTCGGCCGAGATCATTCGGGTGAGGCAATTATTATGTACTATGATGCCGAAGAAATCTTTAGCCAGTTTGACCCGCTGAAAATAGGCAGAAAACCCCTTTTCTTAGAACACAGCTTTTCTGCAAAGCATGTTTGAATATGGCTTCCTTGAAAACATGCCCCATAAATATGGAGATAGGTTTAAGTGGAACCAAAGTCCAGGAAATGCTCCGGAAGGGACTTATCCCGCCATTTGAGTTTACACGATCCTGAAGTAGCTGAAGTGCTTATTAGAGGCATGAAGATAAATGAAGGAGAGTAAGCTATTGTAAACACGTTTAAAGATATTATTTAAATGTTGCTCGCTTACTGGAATGGATCCGGAATAATACAAATGAAGTCCAAAGCTTAACTTAACATTCAAGAATTCCAGTTAACATTTTTT
Source organism: Peribacillus sp. YIM B13472 (assembly GCF_042788005.1). Classification (NCBI taxonomy): domain Bacteria; kingdom Bacillati; phylum Bacillota; class Bacilli; order Caryophanales; family Bacillaceae; genus Peribacillus; species Peribacillus sp. YIM B13472. The sequence continues at coordinate 60,106 of NZ_JBHZPG010000029.1, read as the reverse complement.
GGTTTGGATTGTAATTATTTGGTATTCGGGTTATTTTTTATTAAACACAAGTACCGTTATTGAAGATTCGTAGATATTAAGTAAATATAACGAATTGGAGGAGGATTAATGAAAGCAATCGTGTACACGTAAGGTCCCCCCCCCCGACGTTCTTCAATTGAAAGAGGTAGAAAAGCCTGCTCCTAAGGTAAATGAAATACTGGTAAAAGTGAAAACGAAAACGGTAACAATGGGGGATATTCGGTCTCGGAGCTTTACAGTTTCCCTCTCTGTTCTGCCTGCTCTGATAATAATGGCATTAAGGCGTCCCAAGAAATCCATATTGGGCCTGGAGTAATCTGGGGAAGTTGAGTCAGTAGGAAAAGATGCCAAGCTGTTTAAAGCAGGTGACCAGGTTTTTGCAGCTTTCCAAGTGGGTTATGGTGCTTATGCCGAGTATAAATGCATGCCTGAAGACGGGCCAGTTTCCTTTAAACCTATTAATTTATCTTTTGAGGAAGCCGCAGTCATTCCAATTGGGGCACGTATAGCATTGTTTTATCTTACAAAGCTAACATTCAGAGTGGTCAAAAGGTTCTTGTCTATGGTGCTTCAGGAAGCGTCGGAAGTTATTCAATACAAATTGCCAAGTATTTCGGAGCAAAAGTTTCAGGGGTTTGCTATACCGCGAATGTAGAATTGGTAAAATCTCTTGGAGTGGATAAGGTCATTGATTACACTTCAGAGGATTTTTCCAGCGATGGTGAGACCTATGATGTTATTTTTGAAGCAGTAAACAAGAGTCCGTTTTCAGCTTGTATGAAATCGCTGAAGAAGGACGGAACCTATCTAAATGTCACCGTATCGGTAACCGGTGTTAGAATGCTATGCACTAAATTGACAACCAGCAAGAAGCTGATATTGAGTCAAAATTCACCGGAAACCCCCCAAGCTCTAAACTTCCTCAAAGAACTTGAAGCGGGGAAGTTAAACGTGGTCATTGACAGATATTATTCGTTTGAAGAAATAGTTCAAGCCCATACATATGTAGAGAAAGGAAACAAGAAGGGAAATGTTGTAATAACTATAGAACATAACAGTACTTCCCTGACTACTGATATATCAGACTTCCATTTTTAAAAAAGGTCAACCAGTTTAAACCGGCCAACCTTAGAAAGCACCCTTTAGCTTTATAAGAGCTTGTTTATTATCTTGTTTCATTTATTATACAGTTGTTGCGCCACAAATTTATTGAGGAGAGCCCCTGATCGAAATAGGCCATGATTTTTAAAAGGAATTTAGTTTTAAGCAAAGGAAGTGTTAAAATGTTTCCTATATTAGAAACTGAACGGTTGATCTTGAGAGAATTGGTGGAAGGTGATGCATTAGATATATTAAAATGCTTTTCCAATCCAGAGGTATTACGATATTATGGGCAAACTCCATTAACAAATACAGATCAGGTGAAGCAAATCATTAGAAATTTTTCAAAGAATTTCGATGAAAAACGCGGTATTAAATGGGGAATTGAATTGAAAGGGAAGAAAGGCATCATTGGGACAATTGGATTTCAAGAATGGTCTCATGAACATAAGAGAGCAGAACTGAGCTATGCACTTTTCCCAAATGAATGGGGTAACGGTTATGCAACAGAAGCAGCCAGTAAGGTGATTTCTTATTGTTTTAAAGAGCTTGACCTAACGCGTATTGGAGCAGTTGTTTTTATTGAAAATAAGGCTTCCAGTAAGTTGTTGACAAATTTAGGTTTCAAAAAAGAAGGGATATTGAGAAATTATATGTACCAGAATGATGTTTCATTTGATACTAATCTATACTCTTTAATAACGCCAAATCCTCATAAAATAACAAACTATAATGAAGCTTCACAGACTAAGGGGGAGTATTAACTGTTTTATGGGAAAAAATGAAAATTCAGATATATATTTAAAAATTCCTTGTTTTCCTGTAAGATAACAATATATAAAAATCCTGTCGACTTGTCGACTTACTTAGAAAACGTGAGGAAAACATAAATTATGGAATTTGAAAAAAGTCTTGAAAAAAGTTGGAGTAATCAACAAAACGCTGGTTTAACAGCATATTTAAAGAAAATGAAGGGCGAAGCTAGAGAAAAAGACAGAATTGATTATATGGATTCCTTTGTTTCAGCTATAGGTGGACTCATTGCTATTATCATTATTAGTTTTATAGCTGTCTATATAGGATATCCTATGGCATTAGCTCCTCTTGGGGCGAGCTGTGTTATTGTTTTTGGTGCGCATAAAAGTCTCTTGTCACAGCCCCGTAATGTTATTGGAGGACATATAATCTCTACAACAACAGCCCTTATCATTTGGAACATCTTTGGTAAAAGCCTATTCATTATCGGTCTGGTACTGGCTATTGTATTAATTATAATGACTTTTACAAAAACCGTTCACCCTCCCGCAGCAGCTAGTGCCCTTGTTTCGATCAATTCTCAAGTTGGTTGGGGATTCCTGATTCCGATTGTAATAGGTACCTTATTATTAGTTTTTATATCGATGATTTATAATAATTTATTTCAAACAAGACAGTATCCAAAACACTGGTTATGAAAAACATATTTCAGATACTTTTATATGTGACTGTTTTAAAGCTCCCCGCTTATTGTACTGACTGCTTTACTTCAATAAGCGGGGAGCTATGGCTTTTCTTACTAATAGAATGAAAAACCTTTAGAATGAAAAAACTTACTTACCATCATATTACATGAAAAATAGCGTTTGATAATGATTTGCTAAAGCTTGATGGACAGTTGTAAAATCCCAGTAAAAAAGGTGAATGTTCATGTCTGAACCGGTAATAGAAGATTCTTACCAAATAAGTTTGCAAAATATTCTCCATCACTCACAGCATTCGATTTAGGAATTGAAATTCTTTTCGTTATCAAATGAAGGAAGTGCTAAGCGATGAATTTAGAGATGGTTATGCAGGAACTTGAAGCCTTGGCAAGGAACGAACTAAAAAATGTACATATCCAATGGTGCGCATGAGCCGCTTTTTGGCGTGGCTACAGGCGCTATGAAACCAATTGCAAAGAAAATAAAGTCACCGTTTAGCTGAAGAGCTTTATTCCACGGGGAACTACGATGCAATGTACCTTGCAGGCATTATTGCAGATCCAAAAGCCATGACTGAGTCGGATTATGATCGTTGGATGGATGCTGCGTATTTTTATGCTGTCCGATTTTGTAGTGGCCGTAACTTTAGCGGAGTCAGATATTGCACAAGAAGTTGCTGATAAATGGATCGCAAGCGGTGAAGAGCTGAGAATGTCAGCGGGCTCAGAGTTGCTACTGCTGGCTTTTAGGGAATCGGCTAGACGTTGAATTTTCCGAAAGCAAGATTTCCAATATGCTTGATATTGTGAAAAATACGATTCACGATTCGCCAGAACGAACGAAATCCGCTATGAATAATTTTCTATACACCGTGGGGATTTCATATTTGCCACTCCATGAAAAGGCAGTCGAGACTGCAAAGGCAATAGGGACAGTAGAAGTCAAAAACGGGACAAGAAAAAAAGCAGTTTTCTAAATGCTTACGAAAGTATTCAAAAAGAAGTCGATAAAGGAAGGCTTGGCTTTAAACGCAAATATGTAAGATGTTAAAATTAGCACTTTTTTATTAATTCATTATCCGGAAAGTTTTTGAACAAACGAGCCTGTATCCACCTTGGATCAGGCTTTTATGTATATATAGAAAATTAATCACGAGAGATATTACCTTTATAGACTTTGAAAAAAATCATGCTTGAATCTGCGATTGTCTGGAATTCTTTTTGAAAATCACCTTCGCTTTAAAATGTGAGAACAAATAACAGCCTATAATCACAATTCCACTACCAATTCCTTGTACCCACGTCATTTTTTCACCTAATAATAGAAAGGCTAAAATTGCAGTGAAAATAGGATTGAAATTCAAGAAAATACCTGATGTTGTTGTACCTAATTTTTGTACACCAATGTTCCAAAGTACCATACATGCTACAGTAGAGATAACGCCTGTATATAAAATAGATTGTATGAAAGAAGTATTTATATTAGACACTGTAAAATTAGAAAAATTAAACGGAAGAAGGACTATAAGTCCAAATATACCAGAATATAATGTAGACATCATGGGTGTAGTTGTTATCATGGCCCATTTGCTACAAACGGAATATATTCCCCAAACGCATACAGCAGCCATCATATATAAATCACCTGTATTAAATCGTAATGAAAGGAATAGATCAATATTTCCTTTTGAAAGTACAAGTATTACGCCAATAAGCGAAAAAAACATAGAAAACATTTGAAGAATATTAATTCTTTCTTTTAAAAAGAAAAATGAAAAAACAGCAATTGAAATCATGTTTAATGTTGATATTAATCCAACATTAGTGGCGGATGTTTTCTCTAAAGCTGCAAATTGTAATAGATTAAAGAGAACTACACCAGTAATTCCCATCAAAAATAAAGGAAGGATTGCACTTCGAGGGGGGAATATCTTTCTTTCTTTCCACCATACAATTGGCAAAAGACAACCAATAGCAATGATCCACCTTAAGCTTGTCAACGTCATCGGAGAAGCATGACCGACAAGCGATTTTCCTACGACAAAGTTTCCACCCCATAATAAACTTGTTAAAAGTAATAACGAAAAATAATAATACTGCATATCTTATTGCTCCTTTTCATCTTTCACAGTTGAAGTGAAAAAAGATCGAAGCCATTGTGCACAATGACATATCAATTTTCATAATTAATTACTACTAATTTTAACATTTTAGTTCGTTACTTTATATATTGTTTTGTATAATAGAAGAAACTTAAAATAATATTAAAAAATATTACTGATATACAGAATTAAATTAAGTTTTGCTATTGAGATGGTACCGTTTTTGGAACAATTGTAAAAGGAGTGACTATAAGTGGAATCTATCGTAAGCAAGGTTCTAGATAATGTTGATATTCAAATTTTAGATTTACTGCAAAAGGATGCACAGTTAAGCAATACTGAGCTTGCAAAGCGTGTCAAGTTATCTCCACCTGCTATACATTCAAGGATAAAACGTTTGGAAAATGAAGGATTTATTAATGGACAAGTAGCAATTTTAAACCAAGAGAAGCTAGGTTTTGATTTATTATGTTTTATTTTTATGAGTACGAATATACATCAAGCTGAAAAACTGGAAGTTTTGGAGAAGGCATTAGCTTCTATGTCAGAAGTATTAGAGTGCCATTGTTTAACAGGTGAGTATGATTATCTTTTAAAAGTGGCTAACAAAGATCGGAAGGAATTAGAAATATTTATTAGAAAGTTAAATAAATTAGGCATAACAAGAATTCAAACTAGCCTAGCTCTCAGAGAAATTAAATATTCAACGGTTTTACCCATATAGAAAAAAAGTCCCGTTCGTAAAGTACACTTTTACGAACGTTTTTTAATAGAACAAGAGAGAGAGAAAAGTAGAAGAAGGAATAAAAAAATGAAGTCCTAAGGACAGCGACTTCAGGCCAAGAGAAAAAAGGGGTTGGATAAAAAAACTTGTCAAAAAAAATAGCCTTTGCTAAACGAGAACATAGGCTATTTATTCAATATCAAGTTATATAAGTAAATATAAATCCATTTCTAAGTTGAACGAATGTTCGCTCGGAATTTTGAAAGTCAAAGCTATCAATTACTTTATTTCTTTTGAATGGATACTAAGGAACGACTCTGTCTTTCAATAATTACATATCATTATCACTAGAAATACTAAGCTTATGATCAATCCCCAATAAAATCAGTTCTATAGAAAATTTGAAATTTACAATTCCTACTGGATACACCAAATATTTTTCTTGAAAATGTAAATTCTGCTTTTTCCCTTAATCTTATAAAATTATTATATTGCTCAACTAGTTTAAGTACTTAGCCGTGCATTGATTAAAAAGCAGTACAATTCTTTAGGAGTTTGCACTGCTTTTTTAAATTTCGCCCGTTTATTATGATTTTTAATCACACTCGCTTAATGAATCATTAAGTTTATTTACTTAACAAAATTGCTTCTGCGTTACTCGGTTGTAGAGCTATTTGTAGTGCTCTTTTTTCTTCATGGTTTAAAGGGACCAATGGTAAGCGGACACCTCCAACATTTAACCCCCGCATATTTAATGCTGATTTTACCGGTGCTGGGCTTGGTGCAGCAAATAATGCTTTCATAATTGGAAGAAGGTTACGATGTGCAGTGGCACCACCTTGGACATCACCATTTTTAAAGCTATTGATCATTTCTTGCATTTCATTACCAATTATGTGTGAAGCAACCGAAACAATACCTGTTCCACCAATGGCTAAAACCGGTAATGTTAACCCATCATCGCCGCTGTACAATGTAAAATCGCTAGTTGTTTTGCTTATGATTTGTGCCATGGCATCTAAGTCACCACTTGCTTCTTTTACTGCCACAATATTGTTGATTTTCGAGAGACTAACAATTGTCTCTACTGACATGTTCACAACACTTCGTCCTGGGATATTATAAAGCATTACCGGTAATGATGTTGAATGGGCAATAGCACTAAAGTGCTGAAATAATCCTTCTTGAGACGGCTTGTTATAGTATGGGGTAACGAGCATGATTCCGTCGACTCCTGCTTCCTCTGCTTGTTTTGTTAAGCTGATAGAAGCCTTCGTGTTATTTGAGCCAGTTCCAGCTATGACTGGGACTCTTCCATCAACAACTTCTACAACAATTTTGAATAAATCTACTTTCTCTTCTTGAGTTAATGTAGGAGACTCTCCAGTTGTACCTGCTATTACTAATCCATCAGAACCATTAGCAATTAAATAATTTACTAAAGTTCTCGTAGCATTGAAATCAACCTCATCATTATGATTAAACGGGGTAACCATTGCGGTTAAAACTTGGCCAAAATTCATAACTTCACACCCTTTTGTATAATTTTTTAAAAAGTTCAGAGGTGGTTAGGGCCATTCAGGAGTAAACGCAAAAAAGCAACAACGAGGATTCGCTGCTGCAGTAGAAACAATATTTATCAAAAAAATGTTTCCGCGCATAAGATAGCCCTCCATATAGTTTCCTATATGACAGTCCTGCATTTATTCAATAGCAGAACCAGCTTCAAGAACATGAGATTCTTTCCGCTTCGGCAAATTCCCCTTTCCACAATAGTCATAGGATCTCATTCTCCTCAATATGTGTACTAATGGTCTTTGCTCCTCTATCCTCACTTCAAAAAGTATGAAGTAAGAAAATATTTAATTGACTGTAATATAACAAGGAATCCTTTTTATTGCAAGGCCAATTTAAAAATATTTTTTTAGAATACATGGATATTCAATGGAATGGATACGGTATAGGGGTTGGATTCATCTTTTTTAGTATTATGTAATCTCAACATTAATAGTTTTATAAAACAATCTGTATGAAAAGTTTCTCAGTTTTACAATTGATATATCTTATAGAAAATTAGTATTTATCTTATGAATACTTAGAATGATGATCAGGATGGGGAGGACAACATGATAAATACAAAACTAACAAAGGAAAGAAAAGATATGAAAATCCGTGACGTTTGGGAAGCAAGAAAACGGATCGCTTCAATGTAAGGAGGACTCCATTGATTCAATTATACTATCAAAATTGAAAAGGGTGGCCATTAATGACATCAAGCTAATGTTAACCAATCCAAAGATAAAATTATCTGTCGTCCAATAAAAACTGATCAGAACAATTGCTTGGACGAGGAAAACAAACCGGAGGCGTTCATAGCATTGTAGCTGGCCATTTTACCAGCGAGTAAGTTGCTGAAAATGGAAATAAATCCGTAGCCAAACAAGATCAAACTGATTGGTCCATTCCTTTCAGGATTGGAACGAGATACTGAAAAACAGCATCGTCGCTCCAAATCCATGAGATGGAATGATAAAAGCCATTAAGATTCGAAGGGGTTGTTAACAAAGAAAATTGATCACGCATTGAACTGCGAAATGTACTGTGCATAGCAGGCAAAATGAGAAAAGATGCCCAAAACGCAATTCCATCGAGAAAAGTCGTTAACAGGTAGGTTGCATTAATAACCCATTAATAACGACCAGTGTTCGCAGAAATAATGAGAGCCCCAGTTGAAGAATAAATGCCTGCCTTAGCCAAAGCATTATACGGATCTAAATTCCATAATTGTGCAGTATAACAGGATGTCTGGCCTTTCATTATCCATCCGTTACCACCGGAACTAGCACAACTTGTATTGCTCTCTTGGTCTTGCCATTAAAACTGTCAACCCAAACATTTGCATAATAATCGTAAGGAGCAGCCGAATAAAACTTTAAGTAACCCCACGCCGTATGACAATACGCACTTCCTTTTAGCTGCACATATCCAATTTTTACACCGTTTTTATAAATATATTCCGTTTCATAAGTGATTGGGCTTTTAGAAGCACAACCTGTCGAATAAGGGTTTGTATTATCGTAGGACAAGGCAAATGCTTTATTCACCGGTGCAATCGCAAAAAACAGTCCAAAGACAAGCGTTATTACCATCACAATATTTAATAATTTTTTTATAATAACCCCTCTCCTTTCCTTCTTCCAGACTTCACCATATGAAAATTGATATTTCCATGTACTTTGGAATCATTTACCAAATGTATAAATATTACCATAACTCAGATAACTACGTAGTTAAGGGATAGTTCCCCATTCCCATCAAGCAAAGGCAAATCATTATCACAAGTCCTAGTATAGAAAAAAATAAATACTCTTTTCCGTTCTGATTCTATAAATCTTGACTGGAAGGATGAGATTATGAAATGTTGAACCTCTACATATTAATTAGTGAAATAGAGGATTTGTTAAATTGTTATAAAATTCAAAAAATGGTTTGACATTAGTAAAAATGGAAGCTTATAATCAACGTAAGATTTCAAATTCAAAAACTTAGTTTTATATTATAGAACAAATTACCCTTCATTTTATTAATCGTTTAAAAAGTCATGAATCAACTAGAAAAACGTAATTAGAGGTGAAGTGTTTTCCTTACTCCGAATAAAACAAAAACGGAGTTTTATATTATAAAACAAATTAATTTTGGCTTATACAAGGGTGAGGAGAAGTTATTAAGATCAATCATAAATGATAACGCTTACAAAAAAACTTTAGGGAGGGTTTTTATTGAAAAAAAGAAAGTTTTTTGTATTCTCCACAAGCTTAACTCTAGCAATGGCATTCCTTTTAGCAGGATGTGGTGGAGGCGAGGGAGAAAAAACCAGTGGATCTGGAGTTGAAAAGAAAACGATTAAAGTGGCACATTATTTTGCTGAAAATCATCCTCAAAACATTGCCTTGAAAGAAAAATTCAAAAAAATGGTTGAAAAGGAGAGTAATGGTGAACTAGAGGTTCGGATTTATGCGAACAGTACATTAGGTGCGGAAAAAGAATTTTATGACGGCGTCAGAAATGGAACGATCGAAATGGGTGTTCCAGGACTAATTATGCAGTCGGACATTCCTAAAATGGGTGTTCCGGAATGGCCCTTCCTATTTAGGGATTACGATCATGTAAAGAAGGTATTGAATGGACCTATCGGAGAGGAATTGACAGAAGAGCTTGATCCAAAACATGGAGTGACACCGCTTGCTTGGAGTGCAAACGGATTTAGGATGTTTTCGAGTAATCGTCCAATTAAGAGTATGAAAGATTTTGATGGACTTCGACTCAGAATGCCGAACATCCCGAATTACATAAAATTAGGTGAATCATTGGGAGCGAACGTTAGCCCATTACCTATTTCAGAAGTTTTTACCGCACTTGAACAAAAGGTAGTTGATGCTCAAGATAATCCCATTGCCACGCTGAGATCCTCGGGATGGAATGAAGTTCAAAGTGATGTATTAGAATCCAAGCATATGTTCAGCCCCAATATTTACATTATCAATAGCAAATTCTATAAAGGGCTAACAAAGGAGCAACAAAAAATCATTCAAAAAGCAGCAAAAGAGTCGGCAGCATATGAGTTTGAATTGATGGAAAAAAGTTATGATGATGACAAAGCATATCTTAAGGATAATGGAATCAAATTCACTACGCCTGACGAAGACTTTTCAGAAAAAATGTTAAAAGCATCTCAACCTGTTTATGATGAAGTCTTTGAGGAAAATGACTGGGCGGAGGAGCTCGTCGGAAAAATAAAAGCAGAATGAAGCAGGCACTCTAGATAGGAAGGGGGAGATGTATAGGTGAATAAAATATCCAGAATCTTGGAAAATTCGTTAAACATTATTATGGCAGCTGCATTAGCAATAATGGTCGTACTCGTGTTTGGTAATGTAGTTCTTCGTTATTTCTTTAATTCAGGGATTACTTGGTCAGAAGAAATGTCAAGGTATCTCTTTATTTGGTTGACGTTCCTCGGCGCCATCGGAGCTTTCAAAAACAAAGAACACTTAGGTGTCGACATGGTCATTAAACGGCTCCCGAATAAGATGAAAAAAGTGGTACTAGTTATTAGTGATTTGATGATGTTATTCGTTCTTCTCTTAATCCTGGATGGAAGCTGGAAAATGACTATGATAAACATTGATAGTGCTGCACCGGCCACTGGAATGCCACTGGCTTTTGTATATGGGACAGGCATTCTTGTAAGTGTTTCAATGGGCAGCATGATCATTTTCAATTTGTATCGGATTTTCTTCAATAAAATTAAAGACGAAGAATTGGTGATGATAAGTGATTCAGAAGAGCTAATTTCCCTCCATGCTGATGAATTTGAGTCAGATATTAGGATAGTTAAGGAGGAGAAGCAGGGATGATAGGTGTATTTGTCGGATCATTACTGGGAGCCATGGGACTTGGAATACCTATTGCATTTGCCTTACTTGTTAGTAGCGTAGTGCTTATGTACTTTCTTGGTATTTTTGATAGTCAAATTATCGCACAAAACCTAATTAGTGGCGCGGATAACTTTCCTCTAATGGCCATACCGTTCTTTATGCTGGCAGGAGAGGCGATGAATCGGGGCGGTTTATCACGGCGTATCGTTGAGATGGCAATGAATTTGGTTGGCCATATCAAGGGAGGCCTTGGCTATGTTGCGATCATTGCGAGTGTGTTGTTTGCGAGTTTATCAGGGTCTGCTGTTGCCGATACGGCAGCGCTTGGGGCAATATTAATTCCAATGATGGTGAAGTCTGGTTATGATGTGAACCGGTCAAGTGGCTTGATTGCATCAGGTGGTATCATTGCCCCGATCATTCCCCCAAGTATTGGCTTTATCATTTTCGGTGTCGCGAGTGGTGTGTCCATTACAAAGCTGTTCATGGCAGGAATCGTTCCAGGTATTTTACTAGCGGTTGGACTTACGGTTACGTGGGCCATTGTTGCACGAAAAGATAAAGTCGCCGTTAACCCTCGAGCTTCAAAAAAAGAAATACTTACTTCTTTTCGTCAAGGCATTTGGGCTCTATTCCTGCCCGTCATTATCATTGGTGGATTGAAATTCGGTTTATTTACACCTACTGAAGCGGCAGTGGTGGCTGCAGTCTATGCAATATTTGTCGGTCTTGTAATCTATCGCGAAATGAAAGTGAAAGATTTGTATGAGGTCTTTGTTCATGCAGGAAAAATGACGAGTGTTGTCATGTTTCTGGTCGCTGCAGCACTCGTGTCATCCTGGCTGATAACTGTAGCTGATTTACCTGGTCAGGTAATTGGATTGCTGGAGCCATTTATGGATCATCCATTCCTTCTATTAATAATGATAAACCTATTGGTTATCGTAGTTGGAACTGCTATGGATATGACGCCGACAATCCTTATTCTAACACCTGTCTTGATGCCATTGGTGGTCGCTGCAGGTATTGATCCAGTTTACTTTGGTGTCCTGTTTATCCTGAATAACGCCATCGGTTTACTTACACCACCTGTCGGAACCGTTTTAAATGTCATGTGCGGCATCAGTAAGATCAGTATGGAAGATATCATGAAGGGGATTTGGCCTTTCTTGCTCGTTGAAGTGATTATATTGATCTTGTTGATTTTGTTTCCTTCCTTAGTGCTGGTTCCTCTAGAATGGTTTACCTCCTAACGGAATTAAACAAGTAATTGGGTCTGTATTGATATTCATCTTATTAATAGGAGGAAAATGAAAATGAATAATTTGTTCAAACGTTTGGCGGTTGGAGTTTTACTGCCTTCATTACTACTATTAAGCGCTTGCGGAAGCGGACAAAATGAAAGCGCTTCAGCTGACGGTATTCAGAAAAGAACAATCAAAGCAGGAATCGGAAATAGTAAAATGCATCCACAAGGAAAAGGAATGGAGAAATTTAAAGAACTGGTTGAAGAAAAAAGCGGTGGGAAAATGAAAGTCCAAAACTTTTTTGATGCCACCCTCGGAGATGATCAGAAAATGACAGAAGCACTTCAAGGCGGTTTACAGGAAGTAACAGTGCCTTCAACTTCTCCACTTGTTGGTATGATTAAGGAATTTGGAATTTATGACTTCCCATTTGTCTTTAATAATGAAGAAGAAGCTTATACAGTACTTGATGGTGCAGTAGGAAAAAAACTTTTGGATAAATTACCGGAACATGATTTAGTAGGTTTGGGATACTGGGAAAACGGCTTCCGAAACTTAACTAATAGTAAACATCCGATAAAAACGGCTGACGATTTCAAAGGGCTTAAACTTCGTACCATGCAAAATGAAGTGCATTTAGATGCATTTTCAAAGTTAGGGGCGAATCCATCGCCGATGGCCTTCTCTGAAGTATTTACTGCGTTGGAGACCGGCACTGTTGATGGTCAGGAGAATCCACTCGCTACAATTCAAACGCAAAAATATAATGAAGTGCAAGAATACTTAAGTCTTACAAATCATGTTTATACACCATTTGTATTCCTTGTAAGTAAAAAGTTCTGGGATGGCCTATCAGAGCAAGAGCAAGAAATCATGAGTGATGCCGCACAAGAGGCTGGAAAGTATCAACGGGAAGTTAACCAGAAAGAAAATGAAAAAGCACTTAAGTATCTAAAAGAAGAAGGAATGAAAATCAATGAAGTAGAGCCGGAAGAAATGGAAAAAATGAAGAAAGTCATCCAACCAGTAACGGACGAATATGCTCAAAAATTCGGGCCGGATCTTGTAGAGGAAATGATGAGTGAAGTTGAAAAAGTACGCAGTAAATAATCCAGACTGTTTGGAGGGTAGAAAATGGATATTATCTCTGAACTTTTACGTGAAATCCAATTACCGAAAATGGTCAAAGTGAGGCAGAAATTTCGTACACCTCAAATCGCTGATGTAGCTGGTGAGGTGAGGAAGGCGATAAAAGAAGCAGGTGTCTTATCAAGAATAAATGAAGATGACAGGGTGGCAATTGCAGTAGGAAGCAGAGGGGTAGCGGACCTTCCTACTCTAGTAAGAGAATCGGTGGCTGCCGTTAAGGAGGCTGGTGGCAATCCTTTTATAGTCCCTGCAATGGGAAGCCATGGGGGCGCTACAGCGGAAGGACAAATCGATGTGTTGCTTCAGCTGGGTATTTCAGAAGAATCGGTTGGAGCGCCAATACTGTCATCGATGGAAGTTATTAAACTGGATGAATTGCCAAATGGGCTCCCTGTCTATATTGATAAGCTTGCATATGAATCAGATAAAATCATAGTCATTAATCGGATAAAACCACATACGGCATTTCGTGGACCGGTTGAAAGCGGACTTATGAAAATGATTACAATCGGTTTAGGCAAGCAAAAGGGAGCCGAAGCTGCACATGCGTACAGCTTTAAGTATATGGCGGAACATGTCCCTGAAATGGCGAAAATTTCTTTAGCGAAAGCTCCTATCATATTTGGTCTTGCGACTATTGAAAATGCCTATGATAAACCAGCGAAAATCGTCGCAGTCCCAGCAGAGGAACTGGAGGAAGTGGAACCGGGACTATTGCTTGAAGCAAAATCATTGATGCCAAAAATCCATTTCGATTCGATCGACGTACTTATTGTAAATGAACTCGGAAAGGATATTTCGGGTGATGGAATGGATCCGAATATTACGGGGAACTTCGCCACTCCATATGCTACCGGGGGGCCAGAGGTTAAACGGACCGTTGTACTTGGACTTACTGAAAAAACTCACGGTAATGCAAACGGCATCGGCATGGCTGATATGACGACGAAGGCCGTCATGAATGAAATCGAATGGGAAAAAGGCTATGCCAATGCACTCACAAGCACAGTGACAGATGTAGTAAAGCTCCCGATGTTTTTAGATACGCAGGAATTAGCTGTTAAAGCTGCTATCAAAACGTGCAATGCCTTCGATTTGAATAAAGTGAGAGTGGTAAGAATAAAAAATACGCTTGAAATCGGTGAAATTTGGATTTCTGAAAGCATGATGGAAGAAGCTTTAAAAAACAAAAATATAGAGCTCTTTTCAGAACCAGAAGAATTGGCATTAGACTAAAAACCTTCGTTAATATTTTTAGAGAATGGAAGAATTCATTTGAAATCAGAAAAGGAGTGCTGAGATGACACACCTATATCCACTAATTGATAACGAAATAAACCCTTACCGCGATAATGTACAGGGAAAAGCAAATGAACCCATTACGGTTGCGGGTTTGTTGGACCGTTCGAAACTGACGCTTGGCTCCACATATGAAGGGGGGAAGCCTGATTGGACGCTTGAAGAAATTTATATGCGGCTCGAGAGGAATGCCCCGCGTATCGCAATTATCGGTGGCTCGTCCGATCATCCGGCCCACATAATGGATTACCAAACGTCGGCACGGGCAGCAATCCGTATCTGGCAAAACGGCGGTGTGCCGTTTCATTTCTCGACACCGGTAATGTGTGATGGAACTGCGCAAAACAATCAAGGAATGAGTTACTCTCTCCAGAGCCGAAACGCGGTTGCACAAATGGTTGTCAACCAGCTAGAAGCTCACAGTTATCATGGTGCATTCGTCATTCAAGGGTGTGATAAGCAGCCTCTTGGTGTTGTAAGTGCACTCGCACATGTTGATCGTGTTCGCCGAAACCGTGGCGAAGCCCCCTTTTTCGCAACATTCGCACCTGCTCACGTATTAGAAGGCGGTTCGATTCCAGCTGACGTGATCGAGGAATTGGAAACTCTTGCGAAAAAAGCGGAAAGTAAAGGAGCTACTGATGTAGCCGTTGATTTACGAGATACGATGGCATATATATTGCAATGTTCATCGAATACTGCTTTTCAGGGCGTGTTTGAAAGGGCGTATGAAAGAGGAATATTGACGAAGGAACAGCATAAATATTTTGAAATGAGACTTGCTGTCGCAACATGTGACGGGCAGGGAGGTGTATGTGCCTTCAATGGTACGGGGAATAGTTCACGTCATTTAGTGGCAGGCATGGGTCTCGTTCATCCAGCCGTGGAGCTGTTAACCGATCCACCAACACAGCGCCAGATTAACTCGGTGCTTGATAGCTTTGCCGGCATGATAAACGAAGAGCGCTATGGCGTGGCCAACATTGTCGCTGCGAACATAAAAAATGCAATCCGTATTCACAGCGCTTCGGGTGGTTCCACTAACTTAATGATGCATATTGTCGCAGGCATGCTTTATGCAGGATTCAAATTCAGCTTATGGGACCTTGACCGCATTCATCATTCACATCCAATTCCTGACTTATTTGATTACAGTTTGACAGAAGGAAGGGACATTTATTCACTTGCGATGCAGTGTTGCAGCGGGACAAGCAGAGGAATGGAAACACTTTTTTATGAACTTATCGAGAATGGTGTACCAATGGATCAGGATGCGCCGACTGTCGCAGCAAAAACTTGGAAAGAACGTCTTGCGATTACAAGTAGCCTAAAAGCGGTTAATGTAAAGAAAAATCAGGTCATTTTATCCAATCCACGACGTGGATTCAGCGGTGTTGATGTATTAAAAGGAAACTTCTTTGAAAGCGCCGTTGTGAAAATCAGCGGAATGCCGACACCACAGCTTGACCAATTCGATGATAAGCTTGCATTTGTCCTTTATTACGAAAATGAAGATGATGCAAATAAAAGCCTGCTCGATTCAAATCTGCTTTTAAAAATAAAAGAGCAAAAGCTTTTCGAACATAATCTATTGCTCGAATCTCTTAAATACAACAATGAGCCGGAATGGTCTCTTCTAAAAACTGCTACATATGGGGAGTTATTTGACAGGATGGTTGAAGAAGGCACATTGAAAATTGCGGTCATTATCTCAGGGCAGGGGCCAGTAGCATTCGGAATGCCGGAAATGTTTACACCAATGCAACACATCAATGCAAATCGTGTTATGAAAAAAATCGGTACAATCATTAGCGACGGCCGCTATTCAGGAGTCACATATGGTGCTGCTATAGGACATATGACACCGGAATCGTATGAAGGCGGCGGCATAGGTTTACTTAAATCAGGGGATGTAATTCACCTTCAGCTTCGTAATCGACGGATTGATTTTGTAGATGCTACTCAACTTCATTCAGGAAAGGTTGTTCATGATTTTGCGGATCATTTTAAAGAAGAAAGACAATCATTGGCAGCTGAACGCAAGCAGCGGATGAAAGTTAGACAAAAAATGGTTGCGGCCAGCAACAGGATGTTTGGACATACAGATGCAGCAAATGGCGTCGTTCCAATCGCTGTCATTGAGGATGCGGTACTTGATTATGAACAGGATATCTTACTTCAAGAAAAAAAAGTTGAAATAAAGTGAGGAATGCTCGTCATAAATCCGATAAGATAAAGGTAGACAGATTATAAAAGGAGTGAGGAACGATGCCTATCATCCAATCGGTGGAGCGTGCCTTGAAAATATTGGATTTATTTGATGAGCGTGAGCGCGAACTAACTATCACAGAGATAAGCAAGCGAATGAATTTACATAAAAGTACGGTTCATTCACTATTAAAAACCTTACAGGAGCATCACTATATTTCACAAGGCGAAGAAAATGGAAAATACTCGCTAGGATTAAAGCTATTGGAGAGGGGAAGCGTTGTTGTGACCCATCTCGATTTGCGCAACGTAGCAAGAAAACATCTTGAATGGCTTTCAGCAACAACGAATTTAACGCTGCACCTTGTCATATTAGACGGGCAGGAAGGTGTCTATGTCGATAAAGTGGAGGGCACTGGGGTAACGGTCCTCTATTCCCGTATTGGCCGACGTGTTCCGATTCATACGAGTGCAGTTGGCAAATCTCTTGTTGCAACAAAAACGGATAGTGAACTGGATTTGCTCTTGGACGGATATGATTATACGGGACCGACCGAAAGATCGATTAGATCCAAGGAGCAGTTTTTAGCGGAAATCGAAAAAGCACGCATTAATGGCTATTCAATGGATAATGAAGAAAACGAACCGGGCATTTTCTGTCTTGCTGTACCGATAAAAGATTATTCAGGAAAGGTTATCGCTGCAATGAGTGTATCGATGCCTGCTTCGAAAGTAAATGAAGAAACACATGAGTATTATGTACGTCTCTTAAAGGAATGCAGCAGTAAAATTTCGCAGGAGCTCGGTTATGAATATCAAAAAATATAAATGAGGCCTGCCATTTAGGAGGAACTAGAAAATGAGAATTATTCGCTATGTAAAAGAAAATAAGAAACAACTTGCTGCCGTTACAAACGAAAACAATGTGGTGGACCTTCCATTTACGGATTTTATGTCGTTGATTACAACGGCACGTCATGATAACAGAACGGCGTTTGACATTGTAAAACAAATTATTGCCGAAGGGGAAAAGCGGCCATTGGAAGGTCTTCAATTAACAACGCCTATCGACGCACCGGAAGTATGGGCATCTGGCGTTACGTATAAGAAAAGCAAGGAAGCACGTAACTACGAAGCTACACAAGGAAAGCTGGACCGCCAAACTTTCTATGACAAAGTTTATGATGCAGTGCGTCCTGAGATTTTCTTTAAATCGACTGCAGCAAGAACCGTGGGCCCGAATGATCCGGTATACTTGCGTTCAGATTCAAAATGGCAAATTCCGGAGCCGGAACTTGGTCTTGTCATCGATAAAGAGGGAACGGTACTTGGATATATCGCAGGTAATGACATGAGCTGTCGTGATATTGAAGGTGAAAATCCGCTTTATCTTCCACAGGCAAAAGTATGGAAAAACTCTTGCTCCATTGGACCGGCCATCTTGTTAAAAGAGGCTGTTCCGGATCCATATGAGCTTAAAATCATGTGCCGTATTTATCGAAATGAAGAAAAAGTATTTGAAGGTGAAGCGAAGGTAAACCAACTGAAACGAAAATTGGAAGAGCTTGTCGACTATTTAGTCTTAGATAACACTGTTTTTGACGGATCAGTGTTACTTACAGGTACATGCGTGGTTCCGCCAAATGAATTTACATTGAAAGGCGATGACCGAATCGAAATCGAAATACCAGGGATTGGAGTATTAAACAACCCGGTTATCCAAAGTAAAGCAGTTCAAACAATTTAAGGGGTGACAAAATGGGCGAGTATAAAACACTTTACTTAAGTACGAAAGATAGTGTAGCTGTCGCTTTATCCGAAATCCCTGCAAACACATCAGTAGTTGTGAAGACAGACCTTGAAGAACTTGTCGTACCCATTCTTGAACCGATTCGTTTTGGACATAAGTTCGCAGTCAAAGCCATCGAACAAGGAGCAGACATAATTAAATATGGGGAAGTCATTGGGGCAGCCTCAGCTTTTATTCCCGCTGGTGCACATGTTCATGTACACAATTTAGAAGGTAAAAGAGGAAGGGGTGACAAAATTGCTGAATGAAAAAATGCAGTTTTGGGGCTACCGCCGTCCGGATGGCCGCGTCGGAGTCCGGAATCATGTACTGATTTTGCCAACGATAACATGCGCAACTCAAACTGCACAGCGCGTCACAGAATTGGTGAGCGGAACCGTCACATTCATTCATCAGCATGGCTGTGCGCAAGTGGGCTCTGATTTTGATCAAACGGCCAGAACCTATGCGGGAATGGGGATGAATCCAAATGTGTATGGTGTCATAGTACTCGGCCTTGGCTGTGAAACACATCAGGCGCACCGTATTGGAGATGAAATTGCTAAATGCGGAAAACCAGTGGAAACTGTATCGATTCAGGAACATGGCGGCACTCTTCAAACCATTGCCGAAGTAGCTAAAATTGCGGTCAAAATGGTCCAGGATGCGTCGATGGTGCAACGGGAATTATGTGATTTTAGCGAGCTGATTGTCGGCACAGAATGCGGTGGGTCGGATGCATGCTCCGGCTTATCGGCTAACCCGGCAGTCGGGCGTACAAGCGATTTGGTTGTTCAGCAGGGGGGAACCGCAATATTAGCGGAAACGACTGAACTTATCGGTGCAGAGCATTTGATCGCTAACCGGGCGGCAAACGACCAGGTAGCCAAAAAAGCTTATGCGGTTATTAAAATGATGGAAGACCGCTCGATTCAAATGGGCGTAGACATCCGCACCGGAAATCCAAGTCCGGGAAACATTGAGGGAGGTCTCAGCTCAATCGAAGAAAAATCACTGGGGGCAGCGACAAAATCAGGCACAACCAGGCTGGAAGAAGTCATTGATTATGCCCAGGTACCCACAAAAAAAGGGCTCGTATGGATGGATACGCCTGGCCACGACATTGAGCAATTGACGGGTATGGTCGCAGGCGGTGCCCAAATCGTTCTCTTTACAAGTGGAAGGGGGACGCCAACAGGTTCTCCTATAACACCCGTCATAAAAATCTCAACTAATACACCAATGTTTGACAGGATGAATGAAAATATGGATTTAAATGCAGGTACGATTGTTGATGGTTTAGAAACCGTTGATGAAGTGGGAAGTCGCATCATGGAAGAAATTCAACATGTTTCAAACGGAAAACTAACAAAAGCGGAGATCTTAAAGCAGCATGACTTTGGTATTTGGAGAATTGGACCGACATTCTAAAACGAAAAAGGAGCTAAAGATTATGATATCAGCTACATTTGCAACGAAGACATATAAAAATTTCATTAATAATGAGTGGGTGGATGCATCTTCTGGAAATACAATCGAAAGCATTAATCCTGCGGACAAAGAGCCGGTTGGCTACGTTCAAAGCTCAACCGGAGATGACTTAAACAAAGCTGTAGATTCTGCGCATAAGGCAAAGAGGGATTGGCGCAGGCTCGGGCAGTCTGCACGTGGACAAATCCTTTTCAAAACGGCCAATATATTGGAAGAAAATCTAGATGAAATTGCCGAAACCATGACTCGCGAAATGGGTAAGACGTTACCTGAAGCAAAAGGGGAAACGGCACGAGGTGTTGCAATTCTCCGTTACTATGCTGGTGAAGGGATGCGGAAAGACGGCGATGTTATACCATCATCCGATAAAGATGCCCTAATGTTTACAAAACGCTCCCCACTTGGTGTTGTCGGGATAATCACGCCATGGAACTTCCCAGTTGCAATTCCCATTTGGAAAATGGCTCCAGCTCTTGTATATGGCAATACAATCGTATGGAAACCTGCTACGGAAGGAGCCGTTACAGCAGCGAAAGTCATGGAATGCTTTACCAAAGCAGGCTTCCCTGAGGGTGTTGTGAATTTTATTACCGGTAAAGGATCGATCATTGGCCAAGGGCTCATCGATCATCCGCTTTTAAATGCAATAACATTTACCGGTTCTGAAAGTGTCGGTCAGAGCGTCGCAAAATCAGCTTCCGCCCGCGGCATAAAATATCAGCTTGAAATGGGAGGCAAGAATCCAGTCATCGTGACGAAAGATGCAAACATCGACCAAGCAGTAGAGGCGGTCATCAACGGTGGATTTCGTTCCTCCGGCCAAAAATGCACAGCTTCAAGCCGTGTTGTTGTTGAATCATCGGTCTATGATGTATTTAAACAAAAACTGGTAGAAGCAGCAGCGAAAATAACGGTTGGCAACGGCCTTCAAGAGGGAATTTGGATGGGCCCCTGTGCAAGCGAAAGCCAGTTCAATACGGTAAAAGAGTACATTGAAAAAGGCAAGCAGGAGGGCGCAAAACTCATACATGGCGGGGAGATATTAACTGGCGTAGACTATGATGGGGGCTTTTTCATTACACCAGCGATTTTTGAAGGTGTGACGACGGATATGGTGATTGCACAGGCAGAAATTTTTGGACCAGTAATCGCGCTTATGAAAGCTAGCGATCTAGTTGAAGCGATAGACATGGCAAATAATACGAAATACGGATTGAGTGCATCAATCTTCACATCAAATATTAGCTCAATTCTGGAATTCATCGATGAAATTGAAGCAGGGCTTGTCCGCATTAACGCAGAAAGTGCGGGCGTAGAGTTGCAAGCCCCATTCGGAGGCATGAAGGCATCGAGCACGGGTTCGCGAGAGCAAGGTGAAGCGGCGAAAGAATTTTATACAGCCATAAAAACGGTTTTTATTAAAGGTTCTTAACAAGAGTAAGAGAGGTTTCCATGGTTGAAAATCTCTCTTTCTTCCAAAAAAAACTTTGAGAGGTGCTTGATGAAAATCATAAAGATTTCTTTGTACAAAGTTCCACCCCGCTGGCTGTTTTTAAAAATCGATACGGATGAAGGCATTTCCGGATGGGGAGAGCCTGTCGTGGAAGGCCGTGCTGAAACGGTTAAAGCAGCAGTTAACGAACTGACCGATTATTTGATTGGGAGAAATCCGAACGACATTGAAGACATCTGGCAAACGCTTTATCGAGGTGGATTTTACCGCGGGGGGCCAATTTTAATGAGTGCCATTTCTGGCATTGAGCAGGCACTATGGGATATAAAAGGAAAATACTTCAATATTCCTGTATACCAAATGCTCGGCGGTAAAGCACGCCAAAAAATTAAAGTGTACTCATGGGTCGGAGGAGATCGACCAGTGGATGTCGTTGCTGCAGCAATCGAAAAACAGAAAGAGGGCTTCCTTGCTGTCAAAATGAACGCATCAGAAGAAATGAATTACATTGATAGCTTTTCGAAAGTAGAGGCGGTCATCGAACGTGTTGCTTCAATTAGGGAAGCGGTTGGCAAAGACTTTGGCATTGGTGTGGATTTTCATGGAAGGATTCATAAAACGATGGCAAAGGCGATTGTGAAAGAACTTGAACCGTACCATCCAATGTTCATTGAAGAGCCGGTGCTTCCGGAAAATAATGAAGCACTTCGTGAGATTGCCTGGCATACTACGTGCCCGATTGCGACGGGTGAAAGGATGTATACACGCTGGGGCTTTAAGCAGCTTCTTCATGATGGCTATGTCGATATTATTCAGCCGGATCTATCCCACACAGGTGGTATTTTAGAAGGGAAAAAAATTGCCGCGATGGCAGAAGCCTATGATGTAGCGATCGCTCCGCACTGCCCGCTCGGTCCGATGACTCTCGCTTCATCAATTCATTTGGACGCCACGACACCGAATTTCATTATTCAAGAGCAAAGCCTTGGTATTCATTACAACGAAGGCATGGACATTCTCGATTATATGAAAAATCCAGAATTATTCGACTATGAAAATGGTTATGTGAACATTCCGGATAAACCGGGTCTTGGGGTGGAAATCGATGAGGAAAAAGTGAAGCAGGCAGCACAAACCGGACATGATTGGAAAAACCCCATTTGGCGTAATGAAGACGGGAGTATCGCTGAATGGTAATAAAAGGAGGAAGAACAATGGACTTTCATGGCATCATTCCACCGGTAGTCACCTTATTTGATGAAACGGGGAACTTAGATATGGCGCTGAACAGAAGCTATATCGACCTATTAATCTCACGGAATATAGACGGTATTTTATTGATGGGAAGTTCAGGTGAGTTCTCATCGCTTACAACAGAAGAAAGAAAATTATATGTACGCGAAATGATAAAGCATATTAACAACCGAGTGCCTGTTATGGTCGGGGTCGGGCATACCGCATTAAAAGAGGTGCAAGAACTGACTTCTTATGCAGAAGAGCATGGAGCAAACGGCGTTCTCGTAGTCAACCCATATTACTGGAAGCTGTCTGACGAGCAATTATACCGACATTTTTCCAGTGTAGCGAATCATACTAATCTGCAAGTTTACATTTATAATATCCCGCTCCTGACAGGTCAAAATTTATCAATCGAATTGATTAAAAAATTAGCTGAAGATCATTCAAACATTGCTGGTATTAAAGAGACTGTCAGTGATTTCGGGCACCTTCGTCAAGTGCTGGCGGAAGTGAAGAAAGTTCGCAGTGATTTCCGAGTCTTCTCTGCTTTTGACGAGCACTTGCTTCCGGCTCAAATGATTGGTGCAGCGGGAAGCATTAATGGAAGCGCTGTCTTTGCACCGGAAATTTCCGTTGATTTATATCAATCATATCATAAAGGTGACCTTGCTGAAGCACAGAAAAAGCATCAAGTGATTTCAAAACTGATGGATGTGTACAATTACGGTCCGACATTTTTTACTGCCATGAAAGAAGCGGTTCATCAGCGCTGGTTTGACGTTGCGGCTGGACACCGTGCACCCTGCGACGTATTCCCTGCTGATTTGAGTGACAAAGTAGCTGCTCTTTTAAAAAATATAAATATGAAAGAAGGCGTCCAAAAATGAAAGAATCACGAGACTTGCTCGAACAATTAGGCTACCCATCAACTGATCTTAAAGAACTTCCTACATCAACGAAAACATTTCCAGACGGTGCTCAATACCGCATTGAACTCCCAAGCGTAGAAGGTCCAATAGCACTAAAAGAAACATTGAAAGAAATTGACCGACTCGGTTTGACCATTCACCGAATATCTCAAGGCAGCGGTATCATGCTTCAAACGGATGAAGAAATTATAGAAATGTGTAAAATGACAGCAGAGCGAGGCATGGAACTGAGTTTGTTTGTCGGTCCCAGGGGTTCATGGGATGTCAGTGCGGGACCGCTTACGCCAGGAGGCAAATCTCAGGGAATTCGCCATGAGGGCTCCGATCAGCTTGTTTATGCCATGGAAGACCTGAAAAGAGGGGCTGCACTAGGTCTTCGCGGTGCGTTAGTGGCGGATGAAGGACTCCTTCTTTTAACGAAAGAAATGAAAAAATACGGACAGCTTCCGGAAGACTTTGTTGTTAAAGTATCGGTTCAAATGGGTTCAGCCAATCCAGTATCCGTCAAATTAATGGAAGATATCGGTGCGGATACATACAACGTGCCACCTGCATTAACGCTGTCTAAACTTGCAGCGATCCGACAATCAATAGACATTCCAATAGATTTATACGTTGAAGTTCCGGATACCTTCGGCGGCTTTCTTCGCTATTATGAAATACCGGAAATAATCCGTGTATTGGCGCCTGTCTACATCAAATTCGGTCTTCGTAATCACCCAGATGTATACCCCTCAGGGAAACAATGGGAAAGTACGAACATCTCACTCACAAAGGAACGTGTACGCCGTGCCGCAATTGGTATTCAAATGATCGAACGATACTATCCGGAAGCAAAAACATCGAAACTCGGTGCAAAAGGACTCGGAATTGCGAAAATTGAAAAGACAGCAGTGAAATA
Source organism: Peribacillus sp. YIM B13472 (assembly GCF_042788005.1). Classification (NCBI taxonomy): domain Bacteria; kingdom Bacillati; phylum Bacillota; class Bacilli; order Caryophanales; family Bacillaceae; genus Peribacillus; species Peribacillus sp. YIM B13472. The sequence continues at coordinate 35,556 of NZ_JBHZPG010000029.1, read as the reverse complement.
ATGATATTAACGTGAGGGATCCCCTCTGATATTCACGTATTTATTACTAAAAAGGAGTTGAGCCCAAATGTCCTTTAAAATATTATTAACGGATTACGAATTTGAACATTTGAAATATGAAGAAGAGATTTTTCAAGAAAGCGGTCTGGAAATCGAATTCATCAAATCGCAATGCAAAACTGAAGAAGAAGTAATGGAGCAGGCAAAACAAGTGGATGCAATTTTAAATCAATATGCTCCTATCTCACGCCGAGTTATTGATTCGCTTGAAAACACGAAAATCATTTCCCGTTACGGTGTTGGCGTCAATACAATTGATCTCAATGCGGCTAAGGAAAAGGGGATTACTGTCGCCAATGTACCAGATTATGGAATGGAAGAAGTATCGAATCATGCATTGGCACTTTTACTTTCTTCGGCGCGGAAAGTGACACTGTTAAACAAGGAAGTGAAAAAAGGTAACTGGGACTTTAAGGTGTGTGTCCCGATTCATCGCTTTAACGAGCAAACTGTTGGGGTTCTAGGCTTTGGCCGGATTCCGCGCCGTTTCATCGAAAAGGTGAAACCACTCGGCTTTAAAACTGCTGCTTACGATCCTTTCGTTTCGGCGGCAGACATGGCTGCGGTTGGGGTTCAAAAAATGGATCTCGACGAAATTATAGCAGAAGCCGATTATTTATCGATCCATGTGCCCTTAATTGATGATACATACCATTTGATCAATGAGGAGCGCCTTAAACAAATGAAGAGAAATGCGGTTATCATTAACACGGCACGTGGACCGATAATCGATGAAAAAGCACTTTCTGATGCACTTGAAAAAGGGGTAATTGCAGGTGCGGCACTTGATGTGACAGAGAATGAGCCGGTCAGCACCGATAGCCCGCTGCTCACAATGGACAATGTCATCATTACGCCGCACAGCGCCTGGTATTCAGAGGAAGCAATGGTTGAACTTCGTCAAAAGGCAGCGAGAAATATCGTTCAGGTGTTAAACGGAGAAATAACACCATACGCTTTGACTTAGGAAAGGGGAAAAAATATGAAAATAGCGACTTTTTCCGTACAAACCGAACAACACATCGGTCTTGTTAAAAATGATCAAATTATTAGTTTAACGGCTCTCGGTCCAGAAGAATTTCCAGCTTGCATGAAAAAATTCATAGAACGAAGCAGCGAGTGGATAAACCGTGCTGAACAGTTAATTGAGCAACGGGTTAATGACGATGCAATATTCAATCTGTCAGAAGTGAAAATCCTGCCGCCAATCGCAAAGCCGGATAAAATCATTTGCGTAGGACTTAACTATTTTGATCATTGCAAGGAAACGGGGATGGAGCCTCCTGAATCACCAGTCATTTTTTCAAAATATGCAAATGCCATTGCCGGCCATAATGATGCGGTTGAAATTCCAATTAATTCAACCGCGGTCGACTTTGAAGCAGAGCTTGCGTTTGTCATTGGAAGAGTAGCGAAACATGTATCAGAAGAAGAGGCGAATGACTACATCTTTGGCTATACAATTATGAATGATATTAGCGCCCGTGACTTGCAATTTCAGGATGGCCAGTGGTCCAGAGGCAAAACGGCGGACACATTTGCTCCATTTGGTCCTGTTATCGTGACACAAGATGAAGTGGGTGATCCCCACAATCTAGCGATTTCTCTTGAATTAAACGGTGAAATTATGCAGGATTCAAATACAAGCAACCTAATTTTTACCGTTCCGAAAATCATATCATTTTTATCACAGTCCATGACACTAATGCCAGGTGATTTGATTGCAACTGGCACGCCACCAGGCGTTGGAATGGGAAGGAATCCGAAAATCTGGTTGAAAAATGGTGACCGGATGAACGTCAGTATTGAGAAGATCGGTACGCTTTCTAATCACGTAATAGCATGACAAGAGAAAGAAGGTGATGAGATGGATGTTGTAACCATCGGAGAAACAATGACAGTGTTTACCCCGAATGAAGAAGGTCCACTTCGCCACGCCCGATCTTTTTCAATGAAGTTTGGCGGTGCGGAATCCAATGTCGCAATCGGGTTAAGCCGACTCGGTCATCGGTCACGCTGGATAAGCCGTCTCGGCGAGGATGAATTTGGCGATGCCATGCAATCGTTCATTCGCGGAGAAGGCGTTGATGTCTCTTATGTAACAAGAGACCCTGATGCGCCTACCGGAGTCTTTTTTAAAGAATTCAGACGGCTGAATGATACTAGAGTTTATTATTACCGGAAAGATTCGGCAGCTAGCAAAATGACGGCGGAATTACTAACTGATCTTGCCATCCAAGACGCAGCTTATCTCCATATTACCGGAATTACCCCTGCACTAGGGAATTCGTGTCAGTCTCTCTTGGATAAAGCGATCTGCATTGCTAAAGAAAACGGAACAAAAATCGTCTTCGATCCGAATATTCGCTTGAAAATATGGTCGGATGAAAATGAAGCACGTCACATCATAACAAAGTACGCCTCGAAAAGTGATATCGTCATGCCTGGGGTGGCCGAAGCCGAATTTTTATTCGGTTCCCATACTCCGGAGATGTTTGCCGATCATTTTCATGAACTCGGTGTCGAAACAGTTTTACTTAAATTGGGCAAAGAGGGCTCTTTAATTTCAGCCCCGTCTGTACCGAAAACATACGTTCCTGGATTCTATGTTGAACGGGTCGTGGATCCCATTGGTGCTGGTGATGCTTTTGCATCTGGTGTACTTTCCGGCCTGCTAGATGGACTGACCCTAGATGAAGCTGCAAGGCGTGGAAATGCCATGGGAGCAATGGCAACGATGGTAAATGGCGATGTTGAGGGTTTGCCGGTCCGTGCCGACCTCGCCTTGTTCATGAGTGGCGGCGCTGATGATGTGACGAGGTAGAAAGGTGGAAAAAATGACTAAACTTGAAGAGCTTAAACATGGGAAGCTGGTCGCCGTCATTCGCGGTGCACGCCCAGATCAAATTATACCAATCGCCCGGGCCCTGAAAAAGGGCGGCATCCGAACACTAGAAATAACAGTGGAAACTCCCAAAGTGTGCCATTTGATTGAAAGAGTGAAAGAGGAGTTCGGTGATGATATCATAGCGGGTGCCGGTACAGTATTGGATCCTGAAACGGCCCGTGCGGTCATCATGGCAGGGGCGGAATTTATCTTTTCTCCAACCGTCAATGTCAAAACGATTAAAATGGCGAAGCGCTATGGCGTCATTAGTATCCCTGGTGCGCTCACACCAACCGAAATATTGACTGCTTATGAGCATGGAGCTGACATTATCAAAGTTTTCCCGGCAGATGCACTGGGTGTTAGCTACTTTAAAAATCTTAAAGGACCGCTTCCTCACATTCCCCTTATGCCAACTGGCGGTGTCAACCTTGACAACCTCGCATCTTTTTTTAAGGCAGGGGCCATCGCGGCGGGACTTGGTGGATCATTGATCAATCCTACGAAATTGATTACAGGTGAAGATTACACCAGGCTGACAGAAACGGCAAAAAATTTTTCAGCAATTGCACAAAAAAGTTAAAGCAATCCATCGCTTAAATGAATTTCCGTCCAATAGGTGCTGGGAATGAAAGTATGACTGTGTTATTTCCTCCTTTCTTACCAATATGATGTATCTCGTTCAATCTTTTAGTAGTCCATCAAGGGTGTTATTGCTTGTGGACAGTAGATAAATTCAGACAAACCAGAAAGGGGAAAAGTGCTATGTTACTAGAAAAGTATAGAAATCTGCAGGGTATTCTCCAAAAAATGGAGTCGGTTGTGGTCGCTTTTTCAGGAGGGGTGGACAGCACTTTTTTGCTAAAGGTTGCTATTGATACTTTGGGTTACGATAATGTGTTAGCCATTACAGCAGATTCGGAAACCTATCCGTCGAGTGAGTTGAAAGAAGCCATTATGCTATCAAAATGGATTGGTGCCAACCATCGAATCATTCAGACTTCTGAGTTGGCCATTCCTGGATATTCAGAAAATAATCAGAATCGCTGTTACTTTTGTAAAAGTAGTTTATTTGACCACCTGCTTCCTATTCTTGAAGAATATGAATTTAATAATATTATTTATGGAGTCATCGCTGATGATGCTAACGAATTTCGTCCAGGCATGAAAGCAGCTAAAGAAAAAGGAATAAGGGGACCTCTTCTAGAAGCCGATTTATTCAAAGAAGAAATAAGAGTATTGTCCAAGCAAGCCGGTTTGCCAACCTGGGATAAACCATCATTCGCTTGCCTATCTTCACGCATTGCATATGGCGATATCATTACGAAGGAAAAATTGACGAAAGTGGATAAATCAGAAGCTTACTTGAAATCATTGGATATTCATCAGGTAAGAGTCAGGACGCATGAGGATACTGCCCGAATTGAAGTTGAACCCGTTGATATGCCGAGAGTGCTCCAACACCATGTGGCGATCACGAAACGACTGAAGCAATTTGGTTATAAGTATGTATCAATGGATCTCACGGGCTATACAAGCGGAAGTATGAATATAGCACTTAAAAAGGAAGAGAAGATATGATTGATGATATTTTAGAGCAGGTTCAAAAAGGTTCATTGACAGCAGCTGAAGCAAAGGAAAAACTTGCATCATATGAAAATTTAGGGTTTGTAAAAATTGATCATCATCGTAAAAGGAGACAAGGCTTTCCCGAAATTGTGTTTGGAGAAGGGAAAACAGCTGAGCAAATTTTAACGATTGTACAATCAATGCGGACAAGGAATGATTCTGTGCTTGTGACTCGAATTTCTCGTGAAAAAGCAGTATTTGTACAAAAAGAATGCAGTGAATTTGAGTATAACGATATGGCACGGACACTTGCTTGGGTTAAAAAAAAGCCCAAATCCGTTGGACCATATATTGCAATTGTGTGCGCCGGGACATCAGATTTGTCCGTTGCTGAAGAAGCTGCCGTGACGGCCGAAACACTAGGTATTCCAGTCAGGCGTATATACGATGTTGGTGTTGCTGGGCTGCACCGCCTCCTTGATAATATAGACGAGATACGAGGGGCTACCGTATCAGTTTGTGTAGCCGGGATGGAAGGGGCACTCCCAAGTGTGTTAGGAGGCCTTGTCACGAATCCAATTATTGCTGTTCCGACAAGTATCGGTTACGGTGCCAATTTTAACGGTTTATCGGCACTTTTATCAATGCTTAATTCATGCGCATCTGGTGTAAGTGTGGTGAACATCGATAATGGATTTGGTGCCGCCTACAATGCAGCGATTATATACAAACTGGTACATAAAAAGGAGATCAATGATGATGAGGACATTATATTTTGACTGCTTTTCCGGCATAAGCGGAGATATGGTTATTGGTGCGTTGATTGATGCAGGTGCAGACCCTTTACAAATGGAAGAAGAGTTAAAAAAGCTGAACATAGATGAAGAATATACTCTGTCATGGGGGAAAGTCGTCAAAAATGGCATTACGAGTACTAAATTTGATGTCATTCTTACCAGTAAATCAGAGCGACCACAGGAACACAGCCACAGTCATGGACATGAACACAGCCACAGTCATGAAACCGAACACAACCATAGCCATGAACCTCACAATCATCGTGGTAGCCGCACCTACAAACAAATTGTGGAAGCTATTAATGAGGCAAACCTTAATGAATCGGTAAAAAACATGTCACTCGCCATATTTAAGAAGATTGGTGAAGCGGAAGGGCACATACACGGGCTTCCGCTTGATAAAGTTCACTTTCATGAGGTAGGAGCTGTAGATTCAATAATAGATATAATCGGGGCTGCAATTTTAATCGATCAGCTAGGTATTGAATCAGTTCAGTCATCAGCCATTCCAACGGGATCTGGACATATACATATTGATCACGGTGTATACCCGGTTCCTGCACCTGCCACACTTGAAATATTAAAGGGGGTACCGATTGCCTCAAACGTTATTCGTTCTGAATTAGCAACGCCGACCGGTGCTGCCATCGCTGCGGTTTTAGCTGAAAAATTCGGCTCGCTTCCAGCCATGACTGTCGAATCGATTGGCTATGGTGCGGGGACAAAAACATTTGAAAATCATCCGAACGTCCTTCGCATTATTATAGGGGAGATCCAATGAAGCGCCCACCTGATCATGAGCATCTTGATGGACAAATGGTAAAAATGGAAGTGAATCTAGATGATATTTCCGGTGAATGGCTTGGCCATGTAATGGATTTGTTGTTTGAATCAGGAGCAAATGATGTATTTTATACGCCAATCTTCATGAAAAAAAATCGACCGGGGGTGTTATTGCAACTTCTCTGTTCACAGCAGGTGATTCCGAAAATCAAGAAGATATTATTTGCTGAAACGACGACTCTCGGTATACGCTACTATCCTCTTACCGTGCACAGGCTCGAACGGTCTTTTTTACATGTAGACACACAATGGGGGCAAGTGACGATAAAGAGAGGGTACCATGAGGGCCAACCCATACAGCAGGCACCTGAATATGAAGATTGCCGTAAAATTGCCGTTCAGAACAATATACCTCTTAAAAGGGTGTATGAAGAAGTATGGAAGTGTCTCGGGGAGGTGGTAGAGAAATGAGCTTGGTGTCGATTCTTACATTAGGATTCCTATTGGGGATAAAACATTCGTTAGAGCCGGATCATGTTATTGCAGTAGCAACCACGGCAGGAAAAACGAAAAAATTATCACGGTCCACTCTAACGGGGGTGTATTGGGGAATAGGGCATACATGTACGCTGTTTCTTATAGGTATGCTATTCATTTGGATGAAAGGGGAAATTCCAGAGTCGTTAAGCATGACGCTGGAATTGGGCGTTGGTATTATGCTTGTTATGCTAGGGGCGAAAAGTTTATTTAAAACTCGCCCTAATATAACGAACGACAAAGATAGATTTCGTCCTTTTTTGGTGTCTGCTTTAATTGGGTTCGTCCATGGTCTCGCGGGCAGTGCCGCAATGGTCATTCTAACGATGTCGACCGTAACCGGTATAGGCGAAGGATCCATCTATATCATTATATTTGGCGCAGGGACGATTATTGGCATGCTGTGCTTTACAACTCTACTAGGCATACCGTTTGCATTGAATGGAAAGGACATCGTTTTAAACCGAATCTTCATCAAAATGGCGGGAGCTTTAAGTTTTGCATTCGGACTTTATTATATATACAAATTGGGTGTAACAGAAGGCTTGTTTGCAATCTGGGCTAATTGATTTACTTTATAAGCATGACTGGAATCTCAGGCTGTCTGTAACCCATAGACAGTCTCTTTTATATTTATTAAATCATCAAACAATATGTCTTCAACGAGGTTTCTCAGAAAGAAAAGCGCCACAGCTGACAAAAAGGCTTGTCAAAATGGGCACATTTCATTGGACATGTCCATGTAAATTTAGGGGTATATTGTAACGGATATGAATCTCCAATAATTATTCTGCAAGTATGTTTCAGGGGTTTATATTCATCTGTAGGTGGAGAAGAGGGTGGACAATATTTAATAAGACCCTATGACACTGCTAAGCCATTGGGATGGTAGAGTCATAGGGTCTCTTATTCTGGTACGAAGAAAGGTACTGAATCTAGGGGTTGCCTTTACCGCTAGGCAGATATACGTTTATTTTTCCTTTGTAGAATCCATATTTCAATTGCACCGGAGCCAAGCAATACCCCCGAAACAATGAAGATGAGTCCAATGAAATGTGCAGGTACAATGGCTTCATTAAGGAAAAATGCTGCCCCTAACAAAGAGAATAAGGTGTTTAAGTTAAGAAAAATGGATGATTCGGCTGCCCCTACCTTACCAATGGCATAATTATAGCTCATGTGCCCGAGGGCAGTGGCAAAAATGGCGGAGAAAATGAAAGCTCCCCAGATGGAGGGCGGTGCAGTTGCCAGTGAAGATAAGCCCTCTGGTTCCTTCCATAAGCTGATGGCAAAAAGAATAAAAGACCCGATCAGCATCATGTAGCCGGTTAGTAATCGTGGATCCATTGTTTTTGAGGCTTTATTGATAAGTATGAAACTTAATGCCTGTGAAAGTATGGAAAGTAAAATATCCACATCCCCCAGATTAATAGAATGAAGTCCTCCACTTCCTGCCATAACGGTAAAACTCACACCTAGGGCACCGCATATAAAGCCAAAAAGCCTGATTAAAGTGGGCTTTTTACGAAAGAATATCATGGTCAAGATGACAGTCAGAATTGGCCCCATGCCTAAAATCAGTCCAGCATTCGATGCAGAAGTCTTCGTCAATCCCTCAGCTAAAAAATAATGATGAAAAACGACACTCAAAAGTGCTCCTCCAAAAACGTAAAAAAGTTCACTTTTTTTAGGAAGGCGTATTAGTCCAAAGAAGAAAAGGATAAGAATGACTATAAGAGAAGCAGTAAAAATTCTCAAAGAGGTTATTGTTACGGGCTGTGTATTCGCAACTAAAATTTTAATAACCGAGACATTTAACCCCCATGTAATCATTATTCCGGTAAGTAATATGTATATCTTCAAAAAACTCATTCCAAACAACCTTTCAAACTTATTTAACAATTGATATATTATACAACTTTCTCCAAATTAATAGCAAAGAGTAAATTTGATTGGAAGCCCTAGGGTGAAAAATCAGAAACTCTTAATCATTAAAAAGAGGGAAGGAATAATTCCTTTCACTTTACCGTAATGTGGTTTTTTATCATAAATTTGGCTGAAAAATAATAAGGGAAATCAACAAATTAAAATAAAATTTAAAATTATCAAACTTTTCTATTGTTTTTGATAGGGTTTTCATTTACAATTTCCTTATGATTTACCAAACCGGTTTAGTACTTTACTAAATCGATTTAGCTAAAAAGTGTAATGAAAGTGATATGATCAAATGTTTTTTGTTTTTATTTGTGATTGTTCGAAAGAAGGAGGTACTGTATTGTCATCAAAATATGGTGTTTTAACGCTTGGCGACGCCATGATTACGCTAAATCCGGAAGAGACAGGACCTTTAAGATTCGTTAACCGTTTTGAGCGAAAAGTAGGAGGCGCTGAACTGAATTTTGCGATTGGCTGTGCGAGGCTTGGCATGAGGGCAAAATGGATAAGCCGCTTAGGCAAGGATGAGTTCGGTAAAGTTATATATAATTTCGCTCGTGGGGAAGGCGTGGACATGAGTGATGTTGCCTATGTAAATGGATACCCAACATCTCTTAACTTTAAAGAAATCCGGGAAGATGGTTCCGGAAAGACATTTTATTACCGTTATCAATCTCCCATTTTAACTTTAAAGCCGGGAGATATAACAGAGAAGATGTTTGAAGAGATTGATATAGTCCACCTTACTGGAGTATTTTTGGCTATAGATCCCAAAAATGTGGATATTGCCAAGAGAGTAATGGATATTGCAAAACAAAAAAATATACCTGTTTCTTTTGATCCGAATATCCGCCTAAAGCTATGGTCCATCGAGGAAGCAAGATCAGTATATCGTGATATTTTTCCATATGTTGATATTTTGCTTACAGGTTTGGATGAAATAAGATTGATCATCGGAACGGACTCTAAAGAATCTTTGGCGGAATTCGCAATGGTGAATGATATTGATCAGCTTGTCATTAAGGACGGGAAACATGGTTCAAAACTATATACCAAAAATGATTGGCATGAAAAAGAAGCCTTCCCGGTTATACCTGTAGATACTGTTGGTGCGGGCGATGGTTATGATGCCGGTTATATTTACGGATATCTTCATGGCCTATCAATTGAAGAAAGATTGACATTCGCAAATGGTGTGGGAGCTCTTGTCACCACTGTTGCTGGGGACAATGAAGGATTACCATATTTGGATGAAGTAATACCTTTCATACAGAATGAGGCTGTTATAGAAAGATAGATGACTGAAAGAAATGAGGGGGAAAAATGGCAACAGTAACGATACAAGCCGAGGAAGCAAAACGATTAGTCATACAACAGCTGACCAAAGTGGGTTTAAATGAAGAAAATGCCGGGAAAATCGCGGAAGTATTGGTTCATGCCGATCTCAGAAATGTCAATTCCCATGGTGTCTTGCGAACAGAGCATTATGTGAACCGTTTACAGGCAGGGGGAATAAATCCCGATGCCCAGATTTCCTTCCAAAAGACAGGGCCCGTTACCGGTGTAGTTGATGGAGATGATGGATTTGGGCATGTGATTAGTGACGTGGCCATGGACCATGCAATCGAAATGGCTAGAGATAATGGCGTGGGCATGGTGACGGTTTTTAATAGCAGCCATTGCGGGGCACTAAGCTATTTCGTTCAAAAAGCCGCTGAGGCAAAGTTGATTGGCATCGCGATGTCACATACCGATAAAATTGTGGTCCCGTTCGGAGGAAAAACATCATTTCTTGGTACCAACCCAATCGCTTACGGAGTTCCTGCCAAAACGAAGAAACCCTTTATACTTGATATGGCAACATCCAATGTTGCGCTGGGGAAAATCCTCCAGGCACGCGAAGAAGGAAAGGAAATCCCTGAAGGATGGGGAGTGGATGAAAATGGAGCTAATGTCACAGACCCGAATAAAGTCGTTTCCCTTTCCACTTTCGGAGGCCCGAAAGGCTATGGTCTATCCGTAATTGTAGATGTTTTTTCTGGATTATTGGCCGGTGCGGCATTTGGCCCGCATATTGGAAAGATGTATGACGACCTTGATAGGAAACGGAAGCTGGGACATTATTTTTGTGTAATTAATCCTTCGTTCTTTACGGATACTGATATATTTTTAGAGCAAATGGATCAAATGATCGAAGAGCTGCAACAGGTTGAACCTGCTCCAGGGTTCGATCGCGTATATGTACCGGGTGAGATTGAACAAATCAATGAAGAAAAAAACCTGAAACAGGGTATTACGATAGCATCAAGTGTTTATGAATTTCTTACAAAGTAGGTGGGGAAATGAAAGCGGTTCAAGTACGGAAAGCTCATGAACTTATTATTCAAGAAGTGGAAAAACCTCGGATTTCAAACTCGACGGATGTCCTTGTGAAAGTAAAAAGAGTCGGGATTTGCGGATCGGATATGCATATTTACCATGGTACGAATCCTCTTGCAACGCTGCCGCGAGTCGTTGGGCATGAAGTTGCGGGAGAAGTTGTGGAGATAGGTCAAGGTGTCGCGGGCATAAAAGTGGGGGACCACGTTGTTATTGAGCCCATCAGTTATTGCGGGGAGTGTTACGCCTGCCGTAAAGGCCGCCAAAATGTTTGTGAAAAACTTTCCGTTTTTGGGGTGCATGAAGATGGTGGGATGAGGGAATGGTTCGTCCTTCCGGAGAAACAATTACATGTTGTGGATTCCGCTTTAGCTTGGGAAGAAATCGTATTGGCTGAGCCATACACAATCGGCGCACAGGCCGTTTGGAGAGGCGAAGTGGAGGAAGGGGAAACAGTGCTTATCCAGGGAGCCGGGCCTATTGGAATTTGCATATTAAAGATGGCAAAGCTTCAAGGAGCATCAGTGATGATCACGGATTTAAGTGATGAGCGTTTGGAATTCGCTAAAGAAAGCGGCGCAGATATCACCGTCCATGCTGGAAAAGAAGATGTTCAAAAACGAGTGGAAGAATGGACGAATGGCGAAGGAGCCAACGTCGTCATTGATGCAGTATGCTTGCCGATGACATTCGAATTTTCTTTCGATGTCGTGTCAACGGCGGGGCGGATTGTCGTACTAGGTTTTGATGAACGTCCTTCATCGGTTTCTCAGCTACCAATCACAAAAAACGAAGTATCGGTGAAAGGATCTAGGTTGCAAACCGATCAGTTCCCAAAAGTGGTAAAACTTTTAAATGAAGGAAAACTCAGACATGAAGGTTTAGTTACCCATACATTTTCGCTTGATGAAATCCAGGAAGCATTTAATTTTGTTGAAAATCATCCCGAACAAGTTCGAAAAGCGATCATCGTTTTTAATTAAGGGGGTAGGAGTTATGGATAAACATTCAATCATACATCGAATAACGGAAACGAAAGTTGTAGCTGTTATCCGGGGACAGGATGCAAAGGAGGCGGCACAACTTTCTAAAGCAGCTGTGGAAGGCGGTATTCAGGCAATCGAATTGACTTATACAACACCGGGAATTGAAGAAGTTTTCAAAGAACTGAAAAATACGGATGCACTATTAGGAGCAGGCTCGGTACTTGATTCTGAAACGGCTCGGCATGCGATTTTAGCTGGCGCCAATTTTATCGTCAGCCCCTATTTTGTCAATGGCGTAGCCGAACTTTGTAATCGATACGGCATTCCCTATATGCCTGGATGCATGACAATTAGAGAAATGGCTACATCATTGGAAGCAGGTTGTGATGTTTTGAAGTTATTTCCGGCAAACCATTTTGAACCTTCTTTCATCAAGTCGGTTAATGGTCCACTGCCCAATGTAAGGATCATGCCAACCGGCGGAATTAATTTGGATAACATGAAGGACTGGCTGAATGCAGGAGCGGTAGCAATCGGGATCGGCAGTGACTTGAACAAAGCCTATCAAATTGGCGGCTATGAAGCCGCAGTGGAATTAAGCCGAAAATACATGCAAAAAATTGCGGAATAATGGAGGTGCATGATGAACATTACATTTAGATGGTACGGGAAAGACAATGATACCGTTACATTGGAGCACATTAAACAGATTCCTGGAGTGAAAGGAATTGTCTGGGCACTTCACCAAAAACCTGTTGGTGAGGTATGGGAAAAAGAAGAAATTCAAGAAGAAATTGAGTATATCCAATCATTTGGTTTTCACACGGATGTCGTAGAAAGTGTAAATGTCCATGAATCGATTAAATTGGGTAATGAAGACCGCATGATATATATAGAGAAATACAAAGAGACGATCCGGAATCTTTCGGAAGCTGGAGTGAAAGTCATTTGTTATAACTTCATGCCGATCTTTGATTGGACTCGGACGGAAATGTTCCATCCTTTGGAAGATGGCTCAACTGCCCTGTTTTATGAAAAAGCAAAAGTGGATACGTTAGATCCGCAAGATTTAATTCGTACTGTAACAGAAGCTTCAGATTTAACTTTACCAGGTTGGGAACCAGAAAAGATGGATAAAATCTCTGAATTATTCGAAGCTTACAAAACTGTGGACGAAGAGCAGCTATGGGCGAATCTTGAAATATTCCTAAAAGAAATATTACCTGTTGCCGAGGCTTGCGGTATAAAAATGGCAATACACCCGGATGATCCGCCATGGTCCATTTTTGGCTTGCCAAGAATCATCACTGGAGAGTCGAGCTATGAAAAACTGATTTCGATTTCGGATTCACCATCGAATGCGTTTACCTTGTGTACAGGATCGATGGGGGCAAACCCAGAAAATGATATGGTCCAGGTGGCTAAAAAGTATGCAAACCGTTCGCCTTTCTCCCATATACGCAATGTGAAGATTTATGAAAACGGTGACTTTGTGGAAACATCCCATCATACCCAGGATGGATCGATCAATATACAGGGCGTCGTGGAAGAATTGAATAAGCAAAATTATACTGGTTATGTCAGACCGGATCATGGCCGCCATATATGGGGTGAAGTTTGCCGCCCAGGTTACGGTTTATATGACCGAGCATTGGGAATCATGTATTTGCTCGGATTATGGGATGCATATGAAGCTACTAAATTAGGTGAAAAATCATGATTCCCATTCATGAAAACTTATCGAACAGGGTGGCAGTGATCACTGGAGGCAGCGGTGTTTTATGTTCCAAAATGGCGGTGGAATTGGCCCGTCATGGTGTCAAGATAGCTATATTGAACAGAACGGCGGAAAAAGGGCAAGAAGTGGTCGAACTCATTGAACAAACTGGGGGGAATGCGATATCCATCGCGGCAGACGTTTTGGATAGAACCTCATTGGAAAATGCAAGAGGAAAAATAATAGAAACATTCGGAAGAGTGGATCTATTAATAAATGGTGCGGGAGGCAATCACCCTGATGCCATTACAGATCCAGAGAAATATGGGGAAGAAGCAGATGGAAAATCCTTTTTTGATTTGGATGAAAATGGTTTCTCCCAGGTTTTTGCCAGTAATTTTACCGGTACATTTTTGGCCAGTCAGGTTTTTGGGAAAGAGTTATTGCAAGTGGAAGCACCTGTTATCGTAAATGTATCTTCCATGAGCGCCTACTCTCCAATGACTAAAGTACCAGCATATAGTGCTGCCAAAGCTTCGATAAATAATTTTACCATGTGGATGGCTGTTCATTTTGCCGAAGAAGGTTTACGGGTGAATGCCATTGCTCCAGGATTCTTTTTGACGAAGCAAAATCGTGATCTTCTGCTTAATGAAGATGGCAGCCTGACGGCAAGATCTAATAAAATCATTACTTCAACACCCATGAAGCGCTTTGGGCAGCCTGAAGATTTACTTGGTACCTTGCTTTGGCTCATTGATGAATCCTATTCGGGCTTTGTCACAGGAATTACGGTACCAGTCGATGGTGGTTTCATGGCATACTCAGGTGTCTGAATTCAGGTCCAATAAAAAGGCAAACAAGTGACCGTGATTAAATTAGTTCCACGGTATGGGAAATTGACTTTTTACTGCATCAAAAGGTGATTGTAAAGCTTTCCTTATTATAATAGAATATTCCTTATATATCTAAGCCACTTTGGTATTAGAGAATCGAAACCATACGACAGGAATGAATGAATTGAAAACCATTACAATTACTGATGTCGCCAATCACGCGAAAGTATCAAAAAGCACAGTTTCCCAATACCTGAACAAACGTTACGAATATATGAGTGAAAAAACCAGGAAAAAGATTGAAGAAACAATAGAAGAGTTAAACTATCAGCCTAATATAATAGCACGCAGTTTAAAACAAAAATCCACTTTTACCGTCGGTGTGGTGGTTGCCAATATCCTTCACACGTTTTCAACGCAAGTTATTAGAGCTATTGAAAACTACTTTTATGAACAAGGGTTCCATATTATCGTATGCAATGCAGATGACAATCCTGAAAAGGAAAAGAATTATATTGAAATGCTAAGAGCTAAACAAGTGGATGGGATCATCATTTTTCCCACAGGGGACAATATTGATTTATATCAACGTATGAAGAGTGATCATTTCCCGATTGTTTTCATGGATAGGACGATCGAAGAATTGGATATTGCAACAGTCATGCTCGATAATCACCTTGCTTCCAAGTTAGCGATCGACAGGTTTATTGAAAAGGGTTATGAAACCATTGCAATCATAACCACTTCAATAATACGCGATATCAGTCCTCGTATCGAACGGATCCAAGGGTACAAGGATTCACTCGCGTCACATGGGATACCATTCAATTCTGAATATATTAAAACAGTGAACGCAGACGAAATTCCGCTTGCACTTTCAGAATTTTTCGAATTGGAAAAGCCGCCTCAAGCCATTTTGGCAGGAAATGATATCGTACTTAATGAAGTGTTGCGTTATATGAAACATCACGAAATCAATATACCTGATGACATAGCGGTCATAGGGATCGATGATGTACCCTATGCCAGTTTCTATACACCGACCATCACAACGGTTAATCAGCCAGCCATTGAAATGGCCAACTTGGCAGCAGAGTTACTGCTTAGTCAAATCAATAAAACAGGAAAAGAGGATACAAGCGTGCATCGCTTGAAACCGACTTTGCTTTCAAGGAATTCTTGCTAGAACTGGATGTAAGAATTCCTGTGAAAAAGAAAGCGCTTTTTTACGGGAATTCTAAACCGATTTAGTTAAAGGTCATATAGGCTTTACTCTTGGTTATTAAATGGAAACGTTTCCAAAAATGCTGCTGCATTTATAGAAACGTATAGGGGGGTATTTTATGTTTTCAAATGGTAGAGGAATGGTTATCGTTTTCTTGTTCTTGGCAGGTGTAATAAATTATCTGGACCGATCTGCACTGTCCATTGCAGCTCCGTTCATCCAAGATGATTTATCTTTAACAGCAACACAGATGGGAATTATTTTTAGTAGCTTTTCAGTTGGTTATGCCATATTTAACTTCCTTGGAGGAATGGCGTCCGATAGATGGGGTGCAAAGATCACGCTTTTCGTGGCGATGATCGTTTGGTCTTTATTCAGTGGTGCACTTGTACTTGCTGTCGGTTTTGCAAGTATGATAATCATCCGCATACTGTTTGGGATGGGCGAAGGCCCTCTTTCTTCAACCATCAATAAAATGGTGAATAACTGGTTCCCAGCGAATCAGCGGGCATCTGTCGTTGGTTTGACGAATAGCGGGACGCCGCTTGGTGGCGCGATTGCAGGTCCAATAGTTGGATTTATTGCCATCTCATATGGATGGAGAGTTTCTTTCATTGCCATTATGGTAATTGGTCTTATATGGGCGATTTGCTGGTGGAAGTTCGTTAAAGAAAAACCAGAAGAGTCAAAAGAACAGAAACATACGGGAAAAGCTTATGTAGCGGCAACATCGGAAGGAAAGGTGAAATTCACCTTTTATTTAAAACAAAAAACGGTTTTATTTACAGCTCTAGCCTTTTTTTCTTACAATTACATTCTCTTCTTTTTCTTAACTTGGTTCCCAAGCTATTTGGTGGATGCACGCGGCCTAAGTGTAGAAAATATGAGTATCATTACTGTAATTCCTTGGATTTTTGGATTCATCGGACTTGCTTTGGGTGGATTCGTGTCGGATTTTTTCTTTAAAAAATTCGCTCAAAAAGGTGTTTTATTCTCACGTAAGCTCGTGCTTGTAACATGTTTGTTCTTATCGGCAGTATGTATCGGTTTTGCCGGACTTGTATCCACAACCGTCAGTGCGGTAACACTTGTCGCACTTTCCGTCTTCTTCCTATATTTGACTGGTGCCATTTACTGGGCAATCGTCAATGATGTTGTCGACCCTGCTAATGTTGGATCTGTTGGAGGTTTTATGCATTTCCTGGCAAATACAGCAGGAATCATCGGACCGACGTTAACAGGATACATTGTCGATACCTCAGGCACATACACAGTTGCATTCTTGCTTGCAGGTGGATTGGCCATCGTTGCATCACTTGCAGTCATCCGTTTTGTACGACCGATAGTAAAGCCTGCGTAATAGATTGTTAGAATGGAAGTGTCTCCCAAAGGAAATATCATGGGAAGACACTTCCATTTTTAATGAGTTTAACTTTTCATGTTTATTAGGCATGCCTAGCGGAGCCGATTTTCATTACGAAATGTAGCTGGTGTCTTTTCATTGTATTTCTTAAAGGTACGATAAAATTGGGGCATGCTTTCAAAACCACACATTTCAGCAATATGGGCAATGGTGTGATTCGTTTCCAGTAAAAGTTCCTTTGCCTTAATGATTCTTTTCGTATTTAAATATACGATTAAGCCAATTCCAGTCGTTTCCTTAAAAACTCTGCTGAAATGAGCGGGGCTGACCAAAGCTTTTTGTGCAAGTGTCGTCAAAGTCAATGCTTCATCTATATGTTCATTAATATAGATAAAAATATCTTTGATCCATTCTGAACTATAGCTATTGCCCTCTGGTATCTCTTCTTTGCCATTTATCCGGGTACGGTATAAATCAAGTATGATTTGATGAACGGTCAGCAAACAAGCATGCCTCGAGCCCATTGATTGGCTAGTGGTTTCATGCAGGATGAGTTGTAGCTGTTCCTCCATCTTTACTTGTTTCTTTTTCGGCAATGATATTTTATAATTCTTACTCTTTTTTGTCAGGTCAAACAAATGTAAATATGAAAAAGAATCATCAACCATATCTTTATAAATCAATGTGGGACTGAAAAAGATAATGGTGGAGGTAACAGGTTCGGCCTTATTGGGTAAAGCTCTATGAATTGTATTATTAGGGATCAGGAATACATCCCCTTGCTGCATATCATAAAACACATCACCGATAAAAAAGGTCCCCTTACCGTTATAAACATAAACAATTTCATAATAGTCATGCATATGATCGGACAATTCATTCTGGGGACTTTTCGTATCTTGATAGACAAAAGAAAATGGGAAGAGTAAATCATGATTTAAGGCATTATGAATTTTTTTCATTTCGTTCATCTCCTGAAAGTATAATACAACAAGAATGAGTATATTTATAGCAAAATATGCAATATATATTTCGAAAATTGATGTTAAAATTAGAATATATTTAAAAATTAAAAAAGTTCAAGCGAAAAATGAAAGGGCTTTCGGAATGGATTGACGTTTGGTCTTGAACGTCTTCACTCATGATAAGGAGGGGACAAAATGAATAAATTTGTTCAATTGCATTCAAATGATGATGTTGTTATTTCCTTGGAGGGGATTCATAAAGGACAGAGCCTCCAGATTCAAACGGAAGACAGGGGAATGATCTATATAAAGGCAAGTGACGACATTCCTAAAGGGCATAAAATGTTAGTGAAACCGGTAAAACGAGGGGAGGACGTAATAAAATTCGGCTACTCGATTGGAAAAGCTAAAGAAGATATCTCGATTGGCGATTGGGTTCACACCCATAATTTAACATCCGGTTTGCATGGTATATTGGATTATTCCTATCAACCTAGCAGTCAAAATACAAAAGAGCCAAGTCAAGATCATACCTTCCAAGGATATATCCGTGAAAATGGGGAAGTGGGTATCCGGAATGAAATCTGGATCATCAACACGGTTGGTTGCATCAATAAAACATGTGAAATTCTCGCTAAAATGGGAAATGAGCAGTTTAAAGATCGACAAATCGATGGGATTCATCACTTTTCCCACCCATACGGATGTTCTCAATTGGGTGATGATTTGACACATACACAAAAACTTTTAGCTGCCTTGGCTCAACATCCAAATGCAGCAGGGGTTTTAGTTGTAGGATTAGGATGTGAGAACAATCAAATCGAAGCATTTAAAGAGGTCATAGGCGAATTTCCTCCAAATCGCATTAAATTTTTAAAAGCCCAGGAGGTTCAAGATGAATTGGAGAGCGGCTTACGTTTAATGGGAGAATTAGTGGAATATGCCGAAGGGTTCGTACGCAAGCCCATACCGGTTTCAAAGCTGAAAATAGGCTTGAAATGCGGGGGTTCCGATGGTTTTTCAGGCATTACCGCTAATCCATTGGTTGGTGCAGTTTCCGACCTTATTGTAGAAAATGGCGGGACCACGATATTGACAGAGGTTCCTGAGATGTTTGGAGCGGAAACGATATTGATGAACAGGGCAAGAGATGAAGAAACCTTTAATAAAATCGTTGGCCTTATTAATGATTTCAAACAGTATTTCATTCGCCATGATCAGGAAATTTATGAAAACCCTTCACCTGGAAACAAGGAAGGCGGCATTAGTACGCTGGAGGAAAAATCACTTGGGTGCACGCAAAAAGGCGGCCATGCCACTGTAGTGGATGTTAGTCCATATGGTGAACGGGTAGTGAAGCATGGTTTGAATTTAATCAATTCTCCTGGAAATGACCTGATTTCGGTGACGGCTTTGGCAGCAGCAGGGGCACATATCGTTCTGTTCACTACGGGAAGGGGAACACCATTTGGCGGACCGGTGCCAACCGTGAAAATAGCAACGAATTCAGATTTGGCCGATCGTAAAAAACACTGGATTGATTATAATGCAGGGCAGTTGATTGAAGGTCAAAAGATCGAGGAATTAAAGGACGATTTATTCCAATACATTCTTGAACTTTCATCAGGTAAAAAGAAAACGAATAATGAAAAATTCGGTTATAGGGAGATAAGCATCTTTAAAGAAGGCGTCATTCTCTAACAGGTGTACATATCTATTAAGATACTAAAAAGGAGTGTTATTCAGTGAAAAGTATTGTTTGTGAACAACCTTTTGAATTTAAGATAATCGAGTCGGAGAAACCGGTTCCAAACTCAGGCGAAGCTTTGGTTCGTGTGCGGCGCATAGGAATATGCGGTACGGATATTCATGCCTATGGAGGTAATCAACCCTTTTTTAGCTATCCTCGAATACTTGGACATGAATTATCCGGTTATATTGAATCCATACCGGAGAATGAATCAGGGCTGAATGTCGGAGATCAAGTATCGATCATCCCCTATATGGAATGTGGAAAATGCCTGGCTTGCAGAAGTGGAAAAACGAACTGCTGTACGGATATGAAAGTTTTGGGTGTACATTCTGAAGGCGGCATGAGTGAGTGGATGACGGTTCCTTATAATCATTTGGTGAGAACAGAGGGTCTTACACTTGACCAATCAGCAATGATAGAGCCTTTTAGTATAGGGGCTCACGCAGTTAGGCGCGCTGCTATTCAAAAAGGGGAATTTGCACTGGTAATTGGTGCTGGTCCAATTGGCTTGGGAGTCATGGCATTCGCTAAAGAACAGGGTGCGAAGGTGATCGCAATGGATGTAAATGATGAACGCCTTGCGTTTGCTGGCAAATGGGCAGATGTCGATTATACGTTGAACGTTTTGGAGAATCCAATGGAGGAATTAGCCCAATTGACAAATGGAGATATGCCAAGCGTGGTATTTGATGCGACAGGTAATGCTAAGTCAATGATGGATTCATTTAAATATCCTGCTCACGGCGGAAGGTTGATTTATGTTGGGTTAGTTAAAGCGGATATTTCCTTTAATGATCCTGAATTCCACAGTAAAGAGCTTACATTAATGGGAAGCCGTAATGCAACAAGGGATGACTTTGATTATGTCGTGAATACGCTGAAGAATGACAAGCTGGATATGGGCCAGTATATTACACACCGCACACATTTGGATGAAATGATCAATCAGTTTGAAGGGTGGTTAACTCCTGAAGCTAAAGTGATCAAGGCTATCGTCGAAATTTAAGCATTAGGTATGCTGTCATAAGGGCAACCTCTAAATCGCACTCCGAATTGGATATTTCAATAAGAAAGGAGTTCTTTGATCATGGACATAAATAAATGTCAACTAAAGAGTCTGAGTAAAGATACAAAAGCTGTCCAATATTCACATATGATGGATTTTCCCATAAAAGTATTGCAGATTGGGGAGGGGAATTTCCTTCGAGGCTTCTTTGATTGGATGATTCATGAATGTAATAAACAAGGTCATTTCATGGGAAGCATTGCAGTTACCCAGCCTCGCCGCGCCGGAAAAAGGAAAATAGAGGAAGTGAAGCGGCAAGATGGACTGTATACATTAATGTTACGTGGTTTTCACCAAGGGGAGAAAATGGAACATGCAGAGATCATTTCCGTTTTTTCGAAGGTAATTGATCCATATGAAGATTGGGTGGAATTTTTAGCGTTATCAGAAAATCCTGAATTGGAATTTGTAGTTTCCAACACGACTGAAGCAGGGCTCAAATACCAGCCGATTCCTTTGGAAGAAGGAAAGCCAATTGAATCTTTTCCAGGAAAACTGACAGCTTTTTTGTATCATCGTTATCTGCATTTCAACGGAGATGAGAAAAAAGGACTGATCATGCTGCCATGTGAGCTTTTAGAGAGAAATGGTGATTCATTGAAGCAATGCGTTCTTAAGCATAGCAGGGATTGGGATTTACCAAAGCCATTCATGAAGTGGGTGGACCGGGACAACCTATTCCTAAACTCGCTTGTAGACCGTATCGTTACAGGATTCCCAGCCAGTGAGTCGGAAAAACTTTTTACGGAATGGGGATATAAGGATACTCTGCTAAATACGGCAGAACCCTACCATTTATGGGCTATTGAAGGTGACCCATGTATTGATCACCGTCTTCCTTTACAACAAGCAGGCTTAAATGTGCGTTGGGTAAAAGATTTAACATCTTATCAAATGAGGAAGGTACGGATTCTTAATGGTTCTCATACCTTGATGGCTCCTTTAGGCATTTTATCTGGAATGGAAGAAGTAAAACAGGCAATCGATCATCCGGAATTCAACCAATTTCTGCGCAATGCCATCGAAAAGGAAATAATTCCTTCATTACCTTTTGATCAAAATGAGATGATGTTATATGGGGAAAGTGTTCTTGAGCGATTTAAGAATCCTTTTGTACATCACCTCCTGGCCGATATTTCGCTGAATAGCATTTCGAAGTTCAAGGTCCGTCTCCTGCCTACCTTAGAGGAATATCATAAGGCGCAAGGCAGGCTGCCTGCCTGTATCGTACGAGGTTTTTCAGGCTTGATCCGATTTTATAAGGTTCGCGAAGTGAAGGAGAGTTATATTGGTAAAAGCTTTGCGGGTAAAGTCTATGTCGTTAAAGATGATCTAAGCACAATTGAATTTTTCAAGGAACAATGGCTTCGTTATGATAAGGGGGAAATCCCGCTTAGACAATTGATAGAGGCAACCTTAAGTAATCAATATCTATGGGGGAAGGATTTGAGCGATATCCCGAACCTAGGAAACGAAATATGCCAATATCTAGAAGGGATGATTGACTGAAATAATCCGTTGAAAGGGTATGGGCAAGTTAAGTTCATGAATATCCTGCCTATCTCTCATTTTTTTCTTTATTTTATTTGTATTTTTGGTATACTGAATTAGTGATATTTTTTCTTGGTAGTTTCCTAATGGAAAGATATTAAAAGAGTTACATATTCTTTATTCCCGTGAAGGGGAGTAGCGTCAGGGATAACCTGAAATAAAGTCGTCATTACGTGGGAATCCCACCGGCTTTATTGGCCTAATTCATTTAGTGCTTAGCGAGACCTTTGCCATTTATGGCAGAGGTCTCTTTATTTTTGTATAAAGGAGGAAATAGTGTTGGATTTTTTAACAGGTGAATTCATTTCAGGACTTTTAGCGATCATTATGATAGATTTGGTTCTAGCCGGTGATAATGCGATCCTTATTGGATTGGCTGCAAGAAAGCTTCCAAAAGAACAGCAAAAAAAGGTGATAATATGGGGAGCGGTCGGGGCAATAGTGATAAGGATCATTGCAACACTGCTGGTTGTCGTACTCTTAGAGGTGCCTGGACTGCATTTAATAGGCGGATTACTTCTTGTATGGATCGCTTATAAGCTTCTTATTGATGAAGAAGAACATGATGTGAAGCCTGCGGACTCGATGTGGGCTGCCATAAAAACGATCATTATTGCAGATGCTCTGATGGGATTGGATAATGTCCTAGCGGTTGCAGGTGCATCACATGGTAACTTCACTTTAGTGGTAATCGGTCTACTTGTTTCCATACCGGTAGTGATGTATGGAAGCACTTTAATCATTAAACTGATAGAACGTTTCCCATTCATCATTATAATTGGTGCGGGAATACTAGGCTGGACAGCTGCTAAAATGATTGTAGCTGAACCCTTCATGCTCGACTACTTTGCAAATCCCTTCATTAAATATGGATTTGAAGCGATAGTGGTGATTGGAATCCTGGTTGCCGGGACTTCAAGACAGAAAAATATTGAAAAAGAAAAAGCAAACAGAGAAAAAATGCAAATCGAACGTAATGGATAATGGACACAAAGAGACCTTTCGAAAATGAAAGGTCTCTCTTTTTGTCTAAGCCCATAAGTTACAAAACAAGAAAAAGGTGTACCAAAGTCCACACTTTGGTACAGCCTTTTACAAATTTTCAAGGAAACGATAACATGCATTTCAAACATGATATCTGAGCCGAATGATCATATGGAGCGTTCACTTTTTTATTTAGTTTAAGTTAATCCATACACTTTTGACTTCCGTATAATTTTCCAAAGCATAACTGCCCATTTCCCGACCAATTCCACTTTGTTTATAACCGCCAAATGGGGAAGCTGCATCAAAGGCGTTATAGCAGTTTACCCAAACCGTACCTGCTTTTAATTCATTGGCCACATAATGGGCTTTTTTTACATCTTGTGTCCATAAACCTGCAGCCAATCCATATTCTGAGTTATTTGCACGGTTTATCACATCATCCAAATCATCAAAAGGCATTGCAGCTACAACAGGACCGAAGATTTCTTCTTTAGCGATCGTCATTTCATCTTCAACGCCTGCAAATATTGTAGGTGTTACAAAATAGCCCTCTCCTTGTCCGTATTTGCCCCCGGTAACCACTTCAGCTCCTTCAGACTTTCCTTTTTCAATATAACTGCCCACTCGTTCCAATTGTTCACTGGAAACCAATGGCCCTATCTGTGTAGATGGATCAAGACCGGCCCCTTGTTTAATGTTTTTTGCATGAGACACCAAGTCGGCTACCACGTTGTCATAGGATTTCTTTTGAATGTACAGGCGGGAACCGGCACAGCAAACTTGTCCTTGATTAAACATGATGCCCATTAAAGCACCAGGAATGGCTTTACTCATATCTGCATCCGGTAGAATGATATTAGGTGATTTCCCGCCTAACTCCAACGAGATTTTTTTCACAGTTCCCGAAGCTTGGCGCATGATCATTTTCCCTACTGAGGTTGAACCGGTAAAGGCAATTTTATCGACATCAGGATGGTCTACAAGCGGTGACCCTGCTGTTTCCCCAAATCCAGGGATGACATTGAGAACGCCAGGAGGAAAACCTGCTTCAAGCGCCAATTGACCTAAATATAATGCTGAAAGCGGCGTTTGCTCCGCTGGTTTTAACACGATCGTACATCCGGTTGCAAGGGCGGCACCTAATTTCCATGCGGCCATAAGTAGAGGGAAATTCCAAGGGATGATCTGTCCTACCACTCCAACTGCTTCATGACGGGTATAATTGAAGTAATTCCCAGCAACAGGTATTGTTTGTCCTACTATCTTAGTTGTCCATCCAGCATAATAACGGAAGTGATCGATTGCAAGGGGGACATCGGCATTAGTGGTTTCGCCAATTGGCTTGCCATTATCCAAGGTATCCAATTGTGCTAACGCCTCTTTATGTTCCTCCATGAGGTCCGCTAATTTATAAATGAGGCGGCTGCGTTCCGATGCACTCATTTTTTTCCAAGGACCGTCGTCGAATGCCTTACGGGCTGCTTTGACTGCTTTATCTACATCTTCCGGACCTGCTTCACTCACGACCGCTAAAACCTTGCCGTTTGAAGGATCGAGAGTCTCAAAGGTTTTTCCTGAAGCAGCTTCCACCAATTCTCCATTAATCAAAAGCTTTTTAGTGCCCTTCAAGAATTCCTGCACTCGTGGATTAAGTTTAATCGTTTGTTCCATGTATAATACCCCTTTTCATTTGGATTTTAAGTTCGATCTTTGTTCGGACAATGGCGTTCCTCTAAGTAAAGGATCAGGCAAGATCTTATGTTTTTGTTACAATTCTCTTTGGCTGCCTTGCAGCAAGTCAGAAAATTTTTAAAAACTGGATTACTTGATTCTTTCCCCCCCTTATCAAAAGGAATCAATTTCTCGACATGTAATTATGCAAGTCTTATGCCATAACAAAAAATCGATGAAACCAGTTAAAAGATGGTAAAGCGATATTGAAAGGTGCCATACTGTTCCATATTGGAACAGGCAGGTGTTCCAATATGGAACAAAAAAGTTTAGCAGTTCGCATAAGGCCGTTTTCATTTTGGTGAATATCTGAATTTTCTGTTATAATTAACCTGAATGAACGAACCCTGAATGCTTTGAAACTTTGAATTACATAGAGTTTCATTTATGAAATTGGATAAAAAACAGTAGCCGATTACTCGATTATACATACGGGAGGATTATTCAATGTCTGTTAATATAAGCGCGGATAAAGGAACAATACCGGCATTTATTCAAGAATCATGGCAGCGGTGCATTTCGAAGGGACTTCAGCCAAGCATGATGGATAAGGAAGATATGCTTGGTGCATTTGAGTTGGCCGAATACCACGATCGATATGCCGAACTCCTGTACCATTCTTCCCCCATTTTAGAAGAAGTTTATCGCTCGATTAATGGGTTGGAGTCGATTTTATTACTTGCAGCTCCTGAAGGATATATCATCGAAACAGTTGGGGATCCAGCTTTCATTCGCCATGCAGATAATGTTTCCCTAAGGAAAGGGGCCAATTGGCTAGAGGAATCAAAAGGAACAAATGCAATAGGGACAGCCATAGTAGAGAAAAATCCTGTATTGATCCATGGCAGTCAACACTTTCATCAAGATAACCATTTCCTCACTTGTGCCGCATCGCCCATATATCACCCTGATGGGCATCTGCTTGGCGTTTTGAACTTAAGCAGTCATCAACAGAACTACCATCCTTTTTCCATTAGCTTAGTTCAAAGGGTGGCTGATAGCATCAAACAAGCACTCTTATTGTCCCATACACAAAAAAGGGAGAAAAACCTTTATTTTATATATGATTCATACCCTGATCCGTTAATTACCCTTGATAATGAGGGGAAAGTTACAGATCTCAATTTAGCGGCATCACATGTTATCGGTACATTGAAAAAACCGGTATCGAATATAATATCAGGAACAGACCCACTTGTTTTGGAACAGAGGGTTTCAATTAAAGACCAGGAATTTTTGGTGCAAACCCTTGGAAAAAATATGGAACATCAATCATCCGTGATCGTTCGGTTAAAAAAACAAAAATTGATTGATGGTTTAACAACTAATCGTTATCAATTTACAGATATATTAAGTAACGATCCGCAAATGAATCAAACCATATCCATTGCAAAAAGAGCTGCAGCGCTTGATATCAGCCTGTTAATCACTGGAGAAAGCGGAACGGGAAAAGAACTGTTCGCTCAATCCATTCATGGGGTTAGCTTAAGAAGTGATAAGCCATTCATCGCCATCAATTGCAGCGCAATTCCCGAAAATTTATTGGAAAGTGAGTTATTTGGGTATGAAAAGGGTGCCTTTACTGGCGCAAAAAGCGGCGGGCACAAGGGGAAGTTCGAAGCTGCCGATGGCGGAACCCTTTTTTTGGATGAAATCGGGGACATGCCGCTTCAAGCTCAAGCGACTCTGCTCCGCGTGCTTCAGGAACGATGTGTGACGCGTGTCGGCGGACACGCTTCCATTCCAATCGATGTAAGGGTCATTGCCGCCACCAACAAAGACTTACAAAAAGAAATTGAAGCTGGAGAATTCCGTGCAGATCTATTTTTTCGCCTTTGTGGATTATCTTTAAAACTTCCAAATCTGAGGAGTCGCAAAGATTTATTGCTGTTAGCAGAAAACATTTTAGCGGATTTACCCTATAAGGGAGAACATACCGAACTAACTGACGAAGCTAAAACATTCATTTTGGAATATTCATGGCCAGGAAATTTCCGTGAATTGCAAAACGTACTGGGACAGGCTGCATTCCTAGCTGATAATGGCCCGATTACAAGGGACTTGCTTGTGGCACTTTGTCCTGTTCCTTCCATTACACATGAGGAAGGGGCAAATGCCGATCAAGAACCAAGAAACTTTCAAGAACAAGAAATCCAACTTATCAGAAATGCATTGGAACGAACAAATGGAAATATCAGTAACGCCGCGAAACAACTCGACATCGGCCGAAATACGCTTTATAGAAAAATGAAAAAATATGGAATCAACTTTCAAAAGTAAGAGTTTCTTAGTATATAAAAAAACATGAATGATGAGTTTACATTTTATGAAGATCTCAGATTCTCGACCTGATTTGGTCGGTTCTTTGGTATCGCATGTAAACATATGCGGACCAGCATACCTTGTCTCCTTATAAGCTACATTTCACCTTAAAGAACAATAAATAATGAAGTGCAGAAAATCAAAATCTCATATAGAATGATGTTATTGATATAGTATCTAAAATTCCGTAAGGGGATGTGTGGTCAATAGTATGGAGTTGTCATCTGAACATAAGAAGTATAAAAATGTATTGATTCAATATTTGGAAGAAAATGAATCTGTGTTTTTAAATGAATGGAACGAGACTATAAAGATCAATGAAATAGATCCCTACAAAGAAAAGATTAAAGAAAATGGTTATGGGATGTACTCACTGGTCATCCAAACGTTCAAGGAGGTATTGTCTGAAGATGTGCTGATAAAATTGGCTTACCAGGTTGCAAAAGAGCGACTTGAAGCAAATATCAACATTGGGGATTTTCTATATAATATCAATTTGGGGAGAAATATCATAATCAGAAATCTTTTTGGAGCCAATATCCCAATTAATTATATGCAGAAATTCATTAATGACATCAACTTGCACTTTGATACGTTCAGCTACCATGCAGTAACGAGATATACGAATCTTACAAATGAAGTGATTGAGGAGAAAAAGTCTTATATTAGTGAAAACCACAAAGATAAATTAGCGGTACTGGGTCAGATATCATCAAGCTTCGTACATGAGTTCCGAAACCCTCTTACAGCTATCATGGGGTTCAATAAATTACTGAAAAGGGAGAACCCGGGCTTGAAATATTTAGATATCATTGATTATGAGTTAAATCAGTTGAATTTCAGGATAACCCAATTCCTCCATACCTCTAAATCAGATTTTAATGAGGAACAAAGAGAAGAAATTCCCGTGTTGAAGTTAATTGAAGAAATTCAAGAACTGACTTATGCAAATATTGTGGATGCCAGTGTTAATGTGGAAATAGATATTTATCCAAACTTCGTCATGACAGCGAGCAAGGATGGGTTAAAACAAGTGTTCTTGAACCTTTTTATAAATTCCATTGATGCCTTAAAGGATAAGGAACATCCGAGGATTTTGAGGATAAGCTCTTTAATTGAGGCGAATGAAAGAATAATTAGAATTTCAAATAATGGACCGGCCATCGCCAGTGAATTGATCGAATCTATTTTTGAGCCTTTTGTCACAACGAAAGAGTTAGGAACGGGAATTGGATTATACGTATGTAAAAAGATCATTGAAAGTAATGCTGGATATATGAATTGTGTCTCCAATGAAAATTTAACCACATTCAGTATCCATTTCCCCACAGTTCAGAATGAATTTATGAGGGTTTAATACATATCATATAGTGACACTACATAAAGCATTATATACTTATCGATATTTTTCGAAGCTTGTACATAAATCTTTGATTAATAGCGGAAGGAAATTCTGGTTTTGACAGTATTTTACAAAATGATTCTCAGTGAAAATAAATTTATTTGGAAGATGCCAAGAAATCATAATTTGGATTTTAGCATCTTTTTTTTTATCCCTGCTATTTTTTAGTATATATGTGTGTCGAAATTTTAAAAGGAAACAATTAGATTGTCATTTTTAATTCAATTGTGGATCAAAAAGGATCGATAATTAATATATGAATCATAAATCGGAGTAATGATTCAATAATGAATCGTTTTAAATTCATAAAAGCGTTAAACCCCATTAAAATAACTATCCTTTTTTTGGCATGGATATTGCTTTTATTTAGTATGTATAAAATTTTAATAAAAGAGGGTGAAGAGCGAGGAAAAAAATAATAGAGCTGGGTAACTATATTTTTTACATAATAGGACTTCACTCAACAAAATGCAAATAGTGCAAAATCAACAAAGATCATTGTACTTTCCGTGTATTCCGTTGAGGGGCTGAGGTAGTAGTAGGGAGTATAAATAGAAAAGCGGTTACGGTTAATAGAGTTTTTGCTGTGCAATATACATATACCGATTGTGAATTTGACCTCATTAAAATGAATGATGAAACGGGGATAGGACTGTAAACATTGTTTTTGAATGAAAGATTTCTACTAGGGTACCCATGAGCAGTGGTTTACTGCTTACAAAACGGTAAATTGACAGTTTTAAAGGATGGTGACAATAGTGGCACTTCAAACAAATGAATTGAAACACGGTCTAAAGACCAGGCATGTCACAATGATTTCTATTGGCGGGGTAATTGGGGCAGGACTATTTATTGGAAGCGGAACAATAATCAATTCAGCAGGACCTGGGGCTATTTTATCGTATATAATCGCAGGATTGATGATCGTGCTTATAATGCGTATGCTGGGTGAAATGGCTGTGGTAAACCCTGATAGCGGATCCTTTTCAACATATGCACATCAAGCATTTGGTCCCTGGGCCGGATACACGATAGGCTGGTTATACTGGTTCAACTGGGTTATCATCATTGCCATCGAAACTACGTTATTAGGTACTATGATTCATGATTGGTTTCCTGGCATACCTATATGGGCTGCGAGTCTATCTTTCCCTATATTAATGACGGTTACGAATATCTATTCAGTCAAAGCTTATGGGGAATTTGAATACTGGTTAGCTTTCATGAAAGTGGCTGCCATTGTAATATTCCTCTTCCTGGGCGCCGCCATGATTTTCGGATTTGTTCCAGGATTCGATTCACCAGGCCTCTCAAACATTACTGGGGATGGAAGGTTTTTGCCAAATGGTTTTCTGCCTGTCCTCCTTAGTGTGATATTCATTACCTTCTCTTTATCAGGAAGTGAAGTAGCTGCCATTGCTGCAGGGGAGTCTGAAAATCCTGAAAAAAATATTATTAGAGCCATAAACAGTGTTGTATGGCGTCTCCTTCTTTTCTTTGTTGGTTCAGTGGCTGTGTTGGTTCTCGTAATCCCCCAGGGGGCTGAAGATTTACTAAAAACCCCCTATGCCAGCGTATTTGATATGGCAGGCCTCCCGGCAGCGGGTCAAGTCATGAATATCGTAATCTTCATTTCATTGCTTTCGGTTTTGAATTCAGGGCTATATACAAGCTCTCGTATGTTATATTCTTTATCAAAAAAAGGTGATGCACCGAAAATCCTTTCCCGTGTGAATAAGAGGGGAATCCCGATTTGGGCGTTGATGGCAAGTGTTTTCTTTGCTTATGTGTGCACGACATTTAAATTTGTTTCCCCTGATAAATTGTTTGCTTTTCTCGCTAACAGCTCGGGAGGAGTCACTATGATCATGTATATCTTTATCGCCTTTTCCCATCTGTATTTGCGGAAAAAGACGGAAAAAGAAAATCCAGGGACACTCAAAGTGAAAATGTGGCTATTCCCTTATTTAACCTACGCGACTATTGCCGTATTATTTATTATATTCGTTGCTCAGGCGTTTATTGATTCCATGAGATTGCAATTCTTTCTTACAACCCTTCTCACGATTCTAGTTATTGGGTCATACTTTCTGTTTTATCATAATAAAAACGTAATTATTCCTGAACAAGAAGGAAAACTAAAAAAAATTCACGTTAAGGAAGGGTAAGGAATGTAGTCCTTTTTGTCCGATTATAGAAAGAAATGATTGACTATTCAAATAAAAAGGCTGCTCTTAGTGGGCAGCTTTTTTTCTGGTTCAAAAATTGATCGCATTCATTTAACGGGGAGGAAATTAAGCGTTTTCGGAATTGTGACTGCTATCAACCCATTATGATACTCATTCATTTGCAACTTTGAAATCCTTTGCTAGAATATAATCTATAGAAAAGATTAGGAGTGGTGACTGTGGCTGAAACTCCAGCTGAAGATTTGATACATTATATTGCACCAAAAGGAGAGTATATCCCTTTTTTAGATGATACGGACTATATCGCTAAAGGATTGGAATGGAAATTATTCACTGCCCGTTCGGTAAAAAGAGAACTAATATATAAAAGCGGCAGTTTTCAAGCTAAAGTCAAATTGGCAGGTTATGAACAATATGGAAATGGTCTTGACACTGTAGTTGTTGAATTTGAAAATGGTAAGCTTAGTTGCATTCACCCTTCCTATTTAAAGGAAATGCAAAGCACCAGTTTCGGAAAAGAATTGTTGAGTGGACCGGTTTCCGAAATATCCGCAGATTCAAGTGAAACTGAGCAGGTGATGGAAGCACCAATTCCGGAAAACTCCGATCAGCTAAGTGCAGAACCAAAAAAAGCAAAAACCAAAACTAAAAAGACGACTGCAAAACCTAAATTGGACTTACCTGGGGAAAAAGTGCATTTCACCGCAACGGTCAAGGAGTTCACGGCGAAAATGAACCATTTCACTGGTGAAGAAGATGAAGTCATACTCTTGGAGAATGTCATAGTGACAACGGAACCTGAATTGACTATAGGCGATGCTTGGTGTGGATATAGCAAGACATTAAAAAAAGCTGAGCTCGAAGAAGGGGACGCAATCGAATTTGATGGAAAAGTGGTCGACAAAAAATACAATAAAGAAATACGGTATAAAGTTAATAATCCATCTAAGTTAGTGAAAAAGGAGATGTAAGCTGAAGTTCTTGAATGATAGGGAGTAAGCCGCCGCTTACTCCCTTTTTTTGTTGTTTTTATCAGTTTTCAAAAGAAATGAATCGTTCATGTGAACTTATTAGAATAGATGAGTCCATTCCTGGAATATATTCGTTTGTGGGAGTTACAACTTATAACCATTAAAACCAATCGTATAGTTAAGGGTTTCGCTTATGTGGTTTCATATTTTCCAGTGTTGGGGATAATACATTATGATAATGGATTTATAAAAAAAGATTAGGGGGGTTTTTATATGAAAGAGTTATTTCGGTTATTAAAACAAGGCAATAAATCGGCGTTCATTGCTGCCTGTGTGAATAGTATCATCGCTGTGCTTAAGGGGATTGCTTATTTCATGACAGGGAATGTCGCTATGTTTGCCGAAACTTTACATACTTTGGGCGATGCTGCGAATCAGTTTTTCGTCTTCATTGGATCCGCACTAAGTAAAAAGTCTCCAACTGATCGATTCCCTGATGGTTTTGGACGTTTGGTTAACCTCGTATTATTAGGGGCAGTATTGGTTGTCGGGATCATGTCTTATGAAACGATTAAAGAAGGGTTCCATCACATTTTGCACCCTGTAGAATCAACTGGTATCCTTATTAACTTGTCCGTCCTTTCGTTAGCGGTTGTGTTGGAATCATATGTATTATTTAAAGCGATGAAAGAAGTGGTGCATGAGACTGGAATCGAAGCTAAAGGAGCAGCCGTCATATTTAAGAGCTTCGCTGGTTTAAAAAGAGCAAAACCGGCGACGAAATTAGTATTCATGGAAGATATGGTAGCAACCGGTGGTGGGGTACTTGCGATAATTGCCATTTTATTAGCAAACTTCACGCCCTTCATCCAAGCGGAAGGCGTTGCTTCCGTCATGATCGGTCTCGGTATGTTCTATGTGGTTGGTAGGGTTTTTCTTGATAATGCTGCAGGTGCTCTTGGGGAAGCCGATATTGAAATGCGACAAAAAATTGGAACTATGGTCATGGATGATCCAGACGTAAGGGATATACAGAAACTGGCCGTAATCAAAGAAGGGGAAGACTTTCATGTTGAACTTGAAGTTGAACTTGATCCCCATATTTCAATCGGCCAGGCGGATGACATTAAAGATCGGCTGTTTAATGAGATATTCAAGGAAAGAGGGGTAACGGATGTCATTATAGAATTTGATGAAAATGATGGTATCCCAAAATGGGAAGGTCAGATAAAAAAAGAATTGAATGAAATGAAAAAAGAAAGGGAGTAGAGTATGTCTAGAATGGCAGAATATAAAGTGGCCGGATAAGGATATTTGGTTGATTATAAAAATAATGAAACGAATGGTAATGCCTGTTCAATTATTCACGTACTTTCCTTGCGTATGCATTATAAGCTATCATGGACTTAGTTACATAAAGAAGGATTATGGAAGGGTGAATAAGAATGAAGGAACAAGATATTAAGCTGGTAGCACTTGATATGGATGGCACGCTTCTCAATAAGGCTGGAGAGATATCCCAAGAAAATCGGAGAGCGATAAAAGAAGCAGAAAATCAAGGGATTTTTGTTGTATTGAGCACAGGAAGATCCTATGCGACATGCAGTGATTTTGCAAAGTCAATGGAACTCCAATCATACCTCATTACCGTAAATGGAAGCGAAATATACGATAATCAAGGAAAACTGGTGGAAAGGAATATCGTCGATAGTGAGTCCATACAATGGATGTGGGAATTAAGCCAAAAACATGGT
This sequence comes from Peribacillus sp. YIM B13472, assembly GCF_042788005.1. NCBI lineage: Bacteria > Bacillati > Bacillota > Bacilli > Caryophanales > Bacillaceae > Peribacillus > Peribacillus sp. YIM B13472. The sequence goes on along the minus strand of NZ_JBHZPG010000029.1, from coordinate 1,791 downwards.
ACACATTTTTGGGCAATTAGTTGCGATAATATATACAGGGCTGAAATGCCTGAAAAAATCCATGATTCGCAATGGCTTAAATTCGGTTTTGATACAAGTGATGATAACGTCCGCCAAATCATCATGGATGAACTGGCATCAAAAGGAAACTTTGAAATAAGCAATTCTAGTCCAACGAATATTGAAGTGAATGCCATGGGCGTCAATAAAGCGAAAGCAATAAAGCTTGTATGTTCATTGCTCGATATTACGATGGATAATGTTATGGCAGTGGGTGACAGCCTTAACGACCTTGCAATGATTTCGGATGCAAAAGTGGGTGTGGCAATGGGAAACGCCCAAGAAATTGTGAAAGAAAAAGCAGATTGGGTTACAGCAACAAACGAAGAAGATGGTGTGGCTAAGGCCATTCGTAAATGGGCGCTTTCAAATTGAATCGACACTGTATATGGGATGTATTCCATATACAGTTTTTTTATTGAAATGGCGCTGCATGACAAGTTAATTCAGCTGCTGAAATAATTTCTTGAAAATTGTGTATTTTAGAAGTATGATAATCTTGTAGTGTTATATTTTGGTAATATATTAAAATGGGAGGGTTTCATAGATGACAAGAAGTTTGCCTGAACAGTGGTGGAATCAATTATCTTTACCAGTTATCTCAGCACCTATGTTTTTAATATCCGGTCCTGAGTTAGTGAAAGAATGTTGCTTGAATGGGGTGATCGGCTCTTTTCCAGCACCGAATGCGCGGCCGATTGAGGTACTGGATCAATGGATGAGTGATATAAACGACACATTGATTGCAGCAAAGGGTAAAGAACCTGGCTCGAAGATTGCTCCATGGGCAATGAATATGGTTGTTCACCGTACATATAGCCGTCTTGAAGAAGAGTTGGAATTGGTCAAAAAGCATCAGCCTCCCATCGTCATTACATCATTAGGCTCACCAAAACATGTGGTGGATGTCGTACATGGCTATGGCGGGTTGGTCTTTTCGGATGTCAGCTCCGTGGATTTTGCAAAAAAAGCTGCGGAGTCAGGTGTGGACGGATTAATCTTGGTTGCTGCGGGAGCCGGTGGTCATGCTGGTGAAATAAATAGCTTTGCTTTCGTGGACAGCGTAAGGACATTCTGGGACGGAATCATTTTGCTTGCCGGATCCATCAGTACTGGTCACAGTATCTTGGCAGCTCAGGCTGCAGGAGCGGATCTTGCATATATGGGTACACGCTTTATCGTGGCAAAAGAGAGCAGGGCCAATGATGAATATCGTGAAATGCTTGTCGATTCTGATCATGATGACATCATCTTGACTGATGCATTTTCAGGCGTTAATTGTAATATGCTGAAACCGAGCATCAGAAAGGAAGGATTGGACCCAGAACAATTAGCCAAAAAAGAAAAAGTCGATTTTGACAGCATGTCCAAATCATCTGAATCTAAAGCGTGGCGTGATATTTGGTCAGCGGGTCATGGCGTAGGGGCGATTAAAAAAATAGATACCGCTGCCGGCATCATAAAACAATTAGAAAAAGAATATCAGCAATCCTTAAAGAAACTGACCGGACAGGCGGAAAAATTAAAAGGCATTATATCAAAATGATATGTAAGCGCTTTATTTAATTATGCTAATATAGCTAACTAAGGGTATCCATTAGGGATACCCTTCAGTTTGTAGACAAAAGGGGTTCGGAATTAAAAAATTCTGAAACCCTTTTGAAATTCCCTTTGAATTTTCGCCTAAAGTTAAGAGATTGGGGCTCTACGAGCCCACTATGTTAGGCCATT
>NZ_JBHZPG010000028.1:0-71690 GCF_042788005.1 Peribacillus sp. YIM B13472 | reverse complement strand
AACTCACGAGTAAACAGCGTAAATTCACGAGTATATCGCCCAAACTCACGAGTAAAACAGCGAAACTCACGAGTAAAGTGTGAATTCACGAGTAAAACAGCGAAACTCACGAGTAAACAGCGTAAATTCACGAGTATATCGCCCAAACTCACGAGTAAAACAGCGAAACTCACGAGTAAATTGCGAATTCACGAGTAAAACAGCAAAATTCACGAGTAAATAGTGAAAATTCACGAGTATATCGCTCAAACTCACGAGTAAAACAGCGAAAATCTCGAGTATATCGCTCAAATTTTCGAATATATCGCCCAAACTTTCGAATATATCGCTCAAACTCACAAATATATCAATCAAACTCTTGAATTATCGCTCAAACCCTCGGGTGATGACGGAGAGCGTTTACGGATTCTATATTCATTGTTAGAATTTGAGAATGTGTTAATACTTGGAGGCAGTGGAAGTGAGGGATGTTTTGGTCAAGATCCTTCTTACTATTTACGTGTTAAGTATTTTTTGCTTCACTCCCATTAACCAGCTTAGCCATGATGTGGCACGAACTAACGATAAAGGGGTTCTTTTTAAAATGTTTAAGTATACTGTTTGTTTTGTAAAGAAGAATAATGAACTTCTCATGCTTAACCGGGAGAAAGTTCCAATTATGGGTGTCTGGAATGGGGTGGGGGGGAAAATCGAGAAAGGTGAAACACCTGATATGGGTGCGCAGCGTGAGGTATTTGAGGAAACGGGGATAGAGGTAGAGTCCTTTTTTTCTAAAGGAACGGTAACCTGGGAGACTCCAGAAGGTGAATTGGATGGAATATATGTATATTTGTATATGGCGGATGAGGATTTAATTTATGAAACACCGAAAAAAACGCGGGAAGGCATTCTTGATTGGAAATCCATTGATTGGATACTTCATCCGCTTAATCTCGGAATTGCTGAGATGGTTTCACAGTACTTGCCGATTTTATTGAAAAAAGAAGGAAACTATACATTCACTTACAAAAATGGTCAAATGCATAGATCTTGAAACCACCGTACTCATTCTCTAATATCGTACCCTTTTTGAAACCTTACAAGTAATTCCATTTGTGTGGATTTGTGTCGTTTTATTGGTAACACTTGTTAATAAACTCGTACAAAAGTTTATTGAACCTACGGACGGTTTTAATGCAAGAGTGTTATTCACGATATTATTCAGCGTAACCATCCTGTCCATTTTACTGACGGTTATCGGATCTTGGATTGGCATGGGAGAAATTAGTTTGGAGCCGATTCAAACGTTCTTTTATGATTGGCCGCGTAACTTTTTCATCGCATTTTGGGTTGAAGCTTTGATCGCACAGCCGATAGCAAGATTCGCAATGAAAAAAGTACATGAAAGCCAGGCCCGTAAAGCAGTAAATGAGTAAACAATCAATTAAATTAAAAGCCCTTACAACCGATTGGTTTTATTAAAAAGCCAATCGGCTTTATATTGCAGAAAAGTGGGTTGGTCAATCAAGGAATTTCCATTTTTCACACAAATGAAAAGGTGTCAAATGGTATGATTAAATAAAAAATAGTAGTTAAGGGGAAATATTCTTGAAAATAGTTAAACTCATCTTAGCAATGATTGTTCTTGCAGTATCAGTCTATCAACTAATTACAGGAAATTTTGATTTGATGCCGTATTCTATGTTGTTCTTGGGTGCACTTATGTTAGTAACAGGATTGGTCGAACTTCAAAAAGATAGAAAAGGAGGATTTTTGGGGTGCGGTGTTGTCTCATTATTTCTTTTCTTTGTTTCCATACAGGGTTTCTTTTTGAACTAGCAGGTTCTTTACTTCATTAACTAGGTCGTTGCATCGCCCTTTTTGTTACGCAATTAAAGGGGAGTTAAAGGTAGATTTTGTTAAAATTAATAGTTGAAGAATATATAGCGTATTCGGTTATCATAATCGGGAGGTTGGAGGAGGAAAAATGAAGATAATGGAACTGCCCATTGAATTTGAATTTAATGGGCAAAAAAATTACATTAATCCTAGCTTGATTATATGGAAGAATGAACTGACCTTGGTCGATACAGGTTATCCTGATTTTTTACCTTTAATTGAAAATGAAATTTTAAAGAATGGTTATGAAATGAAGAATTTAAAGAATATAATCATTACTCATTATGATATTGATCATATAGGTTCCTTATATGATTTCAAGGAAAAGTATCCTTTGATTAACATTATAGCTAGTGAAGTAGAATCGAAATTTATTAGTGGTGAGATGAAGTCAGAGAGATTGGTTCAAGCCGAAGAAATGCTAGAAAATATGCCAATTCAAGAAATCGAATTCGGTAAATGGTTTATACAACAATTAAAGAAATTGAAGCATGTTTCAATTGATGAAAAGGTACATGATGGTGATTTGATTTTAGATAACGAATGCAGGGTAGTAGCAACACCAGGGCATACTTCAGGGCATATTTCATTATATTTTCCAAGTTTAAAAAGTGTAATATCAGGTGATGCAGCTGTTAAAGAGAATCATGAATTGGGCATTGCTAATCCACAATTTTGTTTAAATGTCGAGGAAGCAGAACAGTCTTTAAGAAAGATTAAAGATCTTAAAGCTGAAAATTACTATTGTTATCACGGTGGGATATTCACTTTATGAGGGTTATAAAAAGGACGCTTTATTGCTTTCTTATCAGGCTTCCAAGACATTGGATAATTGTCAAATGAATTTACTGGCATACTTCACCTCTACTAACTCATTCCATACAATCATACATTTTTTGTATGGAATTCTAATGATGAAACGGTATGATTTGAAAGGCGGTTTTAAACGAATATAAGGTGATAAGCCTATCAGTACCCCCATTTTGTTGAAATGGGGGTATTTTATTTTAATTGTATTCCATACAATTAACTTGTTTTTTGTACGGATTTTGTATGTTAAGTTTAAATAAATTTAGCCATCAGGATGTGGAATATATGAAAAAAAGAACTCAAATGCTAACTGCATTACGTGCAGCTTTTCCTTACACAGTGCCCATTTTTGCAGGCTTTTTATTTTTAGGCATCGCTTATGGAATCTTTATGAATTCATTAGGTTTCAGTGCGATTTACCCTATATTGATGAGTCTAACAATATTTGCAGGATCAATGGAGTTTATTGCAGCCAATTTATTGCTTGTCGCATTCAATCCGATTAACGCCCTTTTTCTGACTTTAATGGTGAATGCACGGCATTTGTTTTATGGCATTTCCATGCTGGATAAGTACAGGGGGACCGGGAAGAAAAAGCTGTATCTGATTTTTGGGCTTTGCGATGAGTCTTTTTCAATCAATTGTACAGTTAATGTTCCGAAGAATGTAGACAAGGGCTGGTTCATGTTCTTCGTGACACTGCTCAATCATTCCTATTGGGTGATAGGATCGGCGATTGGCGGCATTTTTGGCTCCCTTGTCAAATTCAACACAGAAGGACTCGATTTTGTTATGACGGCTCTCTTTGTAGTCATTTTCATTGAACAGTGGATGAAAGAGAAAAACCATCATAGTGCCCTCGCAGGGCTTGGACTGTCAGCAGTCTGTCTTATTATTTTTGGCGAAAATTTCATCATCCCTGCTATGTTTTCAATTTTGGGGGTACTCACCTTACTTAGAAAGCCATTAGAGAAAGTTGAGGTCAAGGCCGTATGACAATGGATTTAACACAGCAAATCATTACAATAGCAATGGTTGTTCTAGGCACGATGCTTACAAGGTTTCTTCCATTCATCGTTTTCCCATCAGGTAAACCTACACCGAAGTATGTACAGTATCTCGGTAAAATACTGCCATCCGCGGTAATTGGGCTTTTGGTCATTTATTGTTTAAAGGATGTAAGCTTACAATCCGGAAGTCACGGAACCCCTGAATTTATGGCGATAGCGGTAGTTGCCCTGCTTCACATTTGGAAGAAAATGATGCTCCTTTCCATAGCGGGGGGAACGATTGTCTACATGATGTTGGTGCAATTGGTTTTTTAAATGGATAATTATTAGCACATCCAACACACGTCACAATTACTGATATCGATGGTATTGGAAGGGGTAGGTAATGGGGAAGAAAAAATGGATGAAGATAAAATTCATGAACAACACTATGAACAAATTCATGAGCAAGTGAAAAACGATCCGTATGCCCAGTCGTTAGGCATTCAGTTAACAAAATTCGAGGCAGGTACTGCAAGAAGCAACGATAGAAGTGCAAGCCACATGGTGAATGCATATGGCAAAATATCATTAGGACTCTCGACAACCATCCAGTTTATTGAATCAGCTAAAACCGGAGACAAGATAGTAGCCCGTGCAACGGAAATTAAACGAAACTATCGGACAGGACTTTATCGAATAGACGTCTTTCTTGAGGAAAACCTGATCGCAACCATGGAGGCAGTGTCATACCGCAAGCTTGATGAACAAGATTAAGCAGTTTAATAGTTATTTTCAAAGCTGTCCTTAAGACAGCTTTTCCTTATGGAGCTACAGGGTGCTGTTTGTTCAACAATTGGGCCAGAATGTTTAGTGAAGGAATTTTCAAAAATATAATTTTTGAACGTTCTTAGAATTAGTTATGATAAACTAATGGTAACTTTGTAAAAAAAGGGATATTGTACCAAATTATTTACATTGCTTTTATTTTTCGAGAAAATAAAGGTACAATTAATACTTATTTAGCTTATGGATTATAGATTATAAAAGATGATGAGGTAGGAAAAAATGATTGCAAAAACAGAAGAAGACTTTAATGGTTTGAAGGAAATTGGCAAAATTGTTGCCTCGATTAGAGATGAATTGGTACAAAGAACAATTCCAGGGATAACGACCAAAGAACTTGATGATATAGCCGGAGAACATTTAGAAAAGGCAGGTGCAGTTTCGGCTCCAAAAGGTGAATATGATTTTCCTGGCTATACTTGCATTAGTACTAATGAAGAAGTGGCACATGGTATTCCGGGTCATCGGGTTATTCATGAAGGGGATCTAGTGAATATAGATGTATCTGCTTCAAAGAACGGTTATTTCGCAGATACAGGAATCTCATTTGTAGTAGGAGAGGGAGAAGAAGTATTAACGAAAATATGCGAGGTTGCTAAAAAGGCATTTGAAGCAGGTCTTAAGAAAGCAAAACCCGGTTCCAAAAAAAGCAGAATCGGAAAAGCAGTATTCGAAACAGCGAGACAGCATGGATTCACTGTTATCAAAAACCTTACAGGACATGGTGTTGGACGTAGAATACACGAAGCACCTGACCATATTTGTAATTATAATGATCCATGGGATAATGAACTATTAAAGGAAGGGATGGTTATCGCATTCGAACCATTTATCTCAACCTTTGAAGAAGAAGTATTCCAAAAAGAAGATGGTTGGACCTATGTTACAGAAAAAAGCTATGTAGCTCAATTGGAACATACGATTATCCTTACTAAAAATGGTCCGATTATTGTCACACTTTAATTCAAGCATAGACAAAACGTATAAACATAAGTAGTTCGTATACCGTGTAGGAAACTTAAATGGGGTAACATATATATTCGTAACACTATTAAAGAATGTTACTCGCTCTAAAAAAGAAGGGTTCGATCGGTGAACCCACACTTAAATAAGGGAGTTGCATTAGCAGCTCTTTTTCTTATGGAGTTAAAGGGGCAGGCTAGCATTCCTGCAGTCTGCATTACAGTTTTTTTGAGGGAAATTCGAACGTTGATTGGAACATAGGGCATGCTCTTTTCCCAAAGGAGTCTCGCACACCCGCTCCAATCAACTTTGTTTTAACATTTAGATAGAATTCCTTTTGCCTACAGTCTTATTTGTTTTATAGCCACGTAAATTACTTCTGTTTCTCTAACGCTAATTTCAACCCTTTTTGATAATATTGCTTCATCATTTCTTCAGGAACCATGCTTCCGCCAGTCCCCCAAATAATATGTGTACCTTTACTCATCTTTTCCGTTAAATGGTGCTTCTGTAAATAATCGATGCCCTCTTTACATAATTTACTTGGTCCTATCATACCTGCTAGTGCTGAAGGTTCTAAATGGATCCCCTCTGTATCGACTAGTTCTTTTAGCAACTTATACAACTGTTCATCGCTAACCGTATAATTGCCGCTTAAAAAGGGTTCCATCGTTTTACCGACAAACCCAGATGGCTTTCCAACAGCAAGTCCATCCGCGTCTGTTACATTATCGATACCAACATCTTGTACAGAAACTTTATCATGAAGTCCAGTCATTAAACCGAGTAGCATGCATGGCGAGTGGGTAGGTTCTGCAAAGAAACAGTGAATGTGGTCTTGATACAATAATTTCAAACCAAAAGCTACGCCTCCAGGACCACCGCCTACTCCACATGGAAGGTAAACAAACAAAGGATGATTTTCATCTACAATTATCTCTAGCTCATCTAATTGTTTCTTCAAACGAGATGCAGCCACTGCATATCCTAAAAATAGGTCGTGGGAATTTTCATCATCCACAAAATAACATGTAGGGTCACTATCTGCTTGGATTCGGCCTTCCTCTACTGCTTTACTATAATCAGCTTCATATTCAATGACTTTGACATTTTTGCTTCTAAGCAAGTCTTTTTTCCACTGCTTTGCATCAGCTGACATATGAACGGAAACATTAAAACCTAACTTTGCACTGATGATGCCAATACTAAGTCCTAAATTTCCAGTCGAGCCCACTGCGATTGAATATTTTGAGAAAAGGGTTCGGAACCTATCGCTATCTAAAATCGAATAATCATCTTGAATTGTTAACAATTGATGTTGGAAAGCTAATTCTTCCGCATGTTTGAGAATTTCATAGATTCCGCCTCTTGCTTTAATAGATCCTGATATAGGAAGGTGACTATCACATTTTAGTAATAATTCTCCTAATATAGGTTGTTGATAATCCTGTTCCAAGGATTGTTTCATGGCAGGAATTCTCACTAAAGGAGATTCTATGATACCGTTTGTCCCTTTTGTTTCAGGGAAAACCTTGGCGATATATGGTGCAAAACGTTTCAACCTTTCCTCTGCATCTCTTACATCTTCTTGAGAAAGGGGGGATTTTTTAATTCCTGTTTGAAACTTTTCGGCATTTGGATTGAGCCAAAATACTTCATCCATCGAAATGAGCTTCTTTAATAAAGGATATTTGTCTTTCCATGATTGTAATTCTTTGCTTTCGATCTCTTTCATTTGTTTGATCCTCCTCATTGTCTTGTAACAAATTGTTTGGTGAATTATAATTAAATAAAATTTAATACAGTTTAACACACAATCATCTCATTGTTAATTTATATTAATTTTATTTAAGTGTGATTTAATAATTCGTTAAGGAGTATCAATTATGGAAAATATAGATATTGGCAAGAAAGTTGAAAAATATAGAAAAGCTAAAGGATTGAGTAGTAGAGAGTTAGCAAAATTAGCTGAAATTACACCTTCAATGTTAAGCCAGATTGAACGAGGTTTGGCGAATCCTTCTATTCAAACCTTAAAGGTCTTAGCTAAAACCCTGAATGTTCCAACATTTAGTTTTTTGCTTGAAGAAACGATTACGGAGGATTTAATCGTTAGGTCCAGTAAACGTAAGAAAATGATCATTGATAATTTGTCTTATGAGTTATTGTCACCTGATTTTACGGGTAATTTGGCAACAGCGATTATGAAAGTTCCTCCGAATATTTCCTCGTCAGAAAATCCTCTAGAACATAGAGGAGAGGAAGTGGCATTTATTTTGGAAGGGAAAATCAAGCTGTATTTAGGTGAAGAAGAATATATATTGGAAGCTGGTGATAGTGTGAAAATACCAGCAAATTTCAAACATAAATGGGAAAATAATTTTAGTCAGAATGCAATTGTATTATTTTCAGTTACCCCGCCTGCGTTTTAATGAAAAAATTTAATGTTCTTTCACAATTGGGCGCGATTCTTTAATGAGGATCGCTTTTCTTATGGAACTAGTTCAAGAGTGCTGTTTGATCCTTATTCAACAATTGGGGCAGATTGTTGAGGAAAGTTTTTAAGCAGGCTTGCTGAGATCTGCAAGGGATGGGCATAGAAAAGAAAAAAGACCACACCTTGGCAGAGGTGGGGTCTTTTCTGGGTTTTATACCCTCACGTTGATGATTCATGTTCCATCTTGCTGAATCCGCAAAAAAGCTGGTTGAACAACCATTGAACAATCATCAGCTCCGTCTGTGTGGTTGTTTAGTTGCCTTTACTCATCTTCATAGAGCGTAATAAAGGAATCCAGCTCGGCACGTCCCTCTGCAATCGCGTTTACCCTGTCGACGAACTCCGGTCGAATCAGATGACGCAGCGGCTGGTCTACTTGATTCAATCGTTTGAATGCCTCCCGAGCCAACTGATCCCATTCCTTGTAGCGATGTAGATAATCATCCGGCATCACTACGGTGCTAGAAGTCCCTTCCTCCGGTTCACACTCAAACGGTTCGTCTATCCCGAGCGATGCATAATCGCATGTTATTTGCTCTCCGGGTAGAATATCCCTCGACGCAAATTCAATCTCATAGACCGTCGATACCACATTTGGACTGAAGCTGTGATTCATGTATCTGGCATGGTCCCAGCACAGCACGTAGCGGTCGTCATCGTTGAGGTAGGCATATTTATAGACAATTTCCCTTCGCACGATATCAAGCGATTCAATTTCATCTTCCTCGAGGATGATGTCCAAATCATCCAATGCCCAGATTATCGTTCCTTTGGGGATCATTTTTGTGGCAAAAATGCCCACACCAATCTTTTCATTGACAAACCGAATCTCGGTATCTGGATGTATCATCGATTCTGTTCACCCTTTCTCAAAACTTACCATTATGATATACAGCAGTTTCCTTTAGGTGACCGTTCGTTTGCGTATTTTATCCAAGTTCAATCAGCGGAATGTCCCCTGCCTGGAAAAAGAAAAAAAGCTCTTTTATTTTAGTTCCACAATCGGGCGTGATTCTTTAATAAGAATCGCTTTTTTTTATGGAACTAAAGGGACAGATCAGGTGTAGAAGGACTATTACATGAATAATAGAATTATAATAAATGGAATAAATACTGAACTGTAGATCCGGGGTTCCTTAAAAGTTGCTTGATTTTAATAATTTTGAATCAATAAGGAGAATTTTAGCATGAAAATAAAATGGTTTGGACATTCTGCCTTTTTACTAACATCCGAAAGTGGAACCAGGATTCTTATTGATCCATATCATCGCTTCATCCGTTACCGTATGCCGAGTATTGAACCAGATATAGTTGCCGTTACACATAATCATTTCGATCACAATAAAATTGAAGCAGCAACAGGTGAATACTTGCTTGTTAATGAGCCGAAGGAATACATCCGCGAAGATGTAAGAATTAGTGGATTTAAGACATTTCACGACAAGGTAAATGGCGAGAAGAGAGGCCCCAATATTTTATATCGTTTCCAAATGGACGGTCTAACTATCTGTCACTGTGGAGATTTAGGGCATCTATTATCAGAAGAACAAGTAAATGAAATTGGAAAAGTGGATATTCTCATCATTCCTGTAGGAGGTACATCTACGATTAATGCAATGGAAGCTGCTCAGGTAATGCGTCAATTGAAATCTACTATTACAATTCCCATGCACTATAGAACAAAGGCATTGTCGGTTGTTGGCTTGATATTTTCAAAGGTAGATAAGTTTCTTCAGATTTCCGGACAGCGGACAACCGAAGTTGAGACATTGGATATTTCCAAAGAAAATTTGTCAGAATATGCTGGGGTCGTAACTATGCTGTATGAATGAATTGATAAGAAATCCTGTTTATGCATTTTTTTATTTATAACGGGTCCGGTTAGTTCAAAAAGAAAAAGGGAAGGTACTAATCAATGATGTTGAATCAATTAGACTTCCTCTTTATGTTATAAGGAGATAGAATATAAATAAAAAGGTGATTACAATTAAAAAAGTAAAAAGTATCCTATTTTTTCTTCTTGGGTCCATATCTCTTTTGATTGGTATTGCAGGGACTGTGTTACCAGTTCTGCCGGGCGGTCCATTTTACTTATTTGCTGCTTTTTGCTTTGCTAAAAGTTCCAAGTCGATTGAAAACTGGTTTAAACGCACCTCATTATATGAAAAATACGTTGTAGCATTCCTGCAAAAAAAAGGTATGTCTCGAAAAGAGAAAATCAGAATCAATTTAATTGCCGATTTCTTCATCGTAATTTCTATATTTTATGTGGACATCCTATTAGTGAAAATCTTATTGATAGTGCTCGCCCTCTACAAACATTATTATTTCATAAAAAAAATTAAGACAATTGACCCGAACAATACAAAACAAAGAGCTTTTTGAACCTTCAAATAACGGGTCATTACTTCAATGGGAGTTGCTTCGGCAGCTCTTTTTCCTATGGAACTAACGGGGGAGGGGAGTTAAAGAAGAAATCGAAAGCTTACTATTCTTTACCCAAGACTTTGGCTAACTAGCACAACAGTATCCTCACTCAGGCTGCCGTTCATTTTCTAGGGTACAAATGGTTTTATTATAAGGAGTGAATATTATGGGGAAGGACTCAAAAAAGGAATTATGTAGTGAATTTACAAGGATTCTTGACCCGTTCACTCCTTTTATACATAACATCTACTCTCTGCTTCATCCATCATTACCGGGTGCGTTAGATCAACAGTAATAAATCGTTAGGGGCTGCTTTTTGGCAGCTCCTTGTCTAATTGCACTATGAGGCAGGATAGTGCATGTAGAAGAAACTTACCCATAAAGGGCGAGTGTTTTATGAGGGGGGCATGTAGCACTAAAAGTGAATTTCTTGAAAGTGGTTAAACTAGTGGTATCGATTGATTCATCAAGATTTACGAAAATGTTGACAAAGTCCACTAATTACAATAAAGTATTAGTGGATAAATTCCACTAAAAAAGGAAGTCAAGAATGAATATAAGTAAAAAGACCATGGCTGATATACGGCAATTCAATAGATTTTATACGAATATACTTGGTGTATTGGATAAGCATATTTTGGATACTGGATATTCTTTCACTGAGGCACGGGTAATTTTGGAAATCGGTTTGATGGAGCAGTGTATAGCGAATAATTTAGTTGATAAGCTGGAAATAGATCGCAGCTATATGAGCAGAATCATTAACAAGCTGAGTAAAGATGGACTGGTTATGAAGGAAAACTCGACCTTGGATAACAGAACTAGTCTGATTCGGTTGACCCCTGAAGGGATGACTCTTTTTAACAAGCTTAATGAAAGATCTGATGAACAAATAGTGAGGTTATTCCAAGGATTATCACAAAATGAAATAAACGAAATCCATGCTTCTATGATGTTCATTCAGAAGAAACTGGATAGTTTGGGGAGAATATAGGATGATACGTTTTGAAAATGATTATACAGAAGGTGCTCATGAGCTAATTCTGAAACGATTAATAGAAACCAATGAAGAACAAACACCCGGATATGGAGTGGATGAGCACTGTGAAAAAGCGAGAGCTTACATTCGAAAAGAGTGCGATGCGGCGAATGCAGATATACACTTTTTAGTAGGGGGAACACAAACGAATACAACTATCATCGCTTCAATTTTGCGGCCGCATCAAGGTGCAGTAGCTGCAATTACTGGGCATATCGCAGTGCATGAAACAGGAGCCATTGAAGCCACTGGTCATAAAATACTTACTTTGCCGAGTGATGATGGAAAAATTCAAGCTGAACAGGTGAAAGAATTATATGATGCTCACTGGAATGATGTTACTCATGAGCATATGGTACAGCCAGGCTTGGTTTATATTTCTAATCCTACTGAAAATGGAACGACTTATAGTAAAGCCGAATTGGAAGCATTAAGTAAAGTTTGCCGGGAATGTGGTTTGCCATTGGTATTGGATGGCGCTAGATTAGGCTATGGTTTGGCTTCAAAAGACAACGATTTAACCTTGGCGGATATTGCGAGGCTATGTGATGTGTTCTATATAGGGGGAACGAAAGTTGGTGCAATGTTTGGTGAAGCGGCAGTCATCATGAATGATGCCCTGAAAAAGGATTTCCGGTATTTTATCAAGCAAAAGGGAGGATTACTGGCTAAAGGAAGACTATTGGGGATCCAGTTTGAAACCTTATTTGAAGATGGCTTATACTATGAAATTTCTAATCATGCCGTCGAAATGTCAATGATGATTCGGGAAGCATTTGTTGAAAATGGATTTTCATTACGATATGATTCCACATCAAATCAGCAGTTTCCCATTTTGCCTGAAGATGTAATTTTGGAATTAGGCAAAAAGTATTCATTCTCCTTCTGGGAAAAGGTCGATGCTACACACAGTGCTGTGAGATTTTGCACCAGTTGGGCTACGAAAAAAGAACATGTTGAAATGCTGGTAGAGGATATCAAGGCAACAAAAGGCGAAAAAAATGGCCACGATAGAGTTATATTTAGATAATAGTTATCTAAAAGAGTGTTCGGCAAATATTGTTTCGATACAAGATCGGTCTGTTGTGTTCGATCAAACCATTTTTTATCCAGGTGGCGGTGGGCAGCCTGGTGACCGAGGGGTTATTAAACAAGGTGATGAAACCTATAATATAGTAACAGTAAAAAAAGTAGATGGTGAAATCATTCATGAACTAGAACGCCCATTACAGGATATTAATCAAACGGTAGAAATGCAGATTGACTGGTCTTGGCGGTTTCGGAATATGCAGTATCACACAGTATTGCATGTCATTTCAGGTTACTTATATCAACATTACAATGCTTTAGCTACAAGCAGTCAAATTGAAAAAGATCATGCCAGATTAGAGCTGTCTTTTTCTCCTGAAATAATGGCAGAAATACCATTTGATTCATTAGAACAATCGATAAAGAAGGTCCTGGCACACCCTCATAATGTTTTCACGAAAACAATTAGTAGGACTGAAGCAGAGCAAAAGGAAGGGTTTATTAAAACGGTCATTAATTTACTTCCAGCTTCTCTTAACGAAATTCGAATGGTTCAAATAAATGATATTGATGAGCAAGCATGTGGCGGAACCCACGTCAACAACACAAATGAAATTGAAGACTTTTCCATTATGAAAATTCAACAAAAAGGTCCCGCGAAAAAAAAGATTAAAATTCAACTATTGGATTAATTTATGCTATCCCGTCTTTTATCAATGAGGAATATACGGGAATAGTTCCATAAACGGCAGCATCAAATAGAACAATATTTTTATTCCAAGCTGCAGCTGCCAATTGTTATCCAATTAACGGGTGCTTTACTTCATTACCAGGAGCTGATCTGCAGCTCCTTTTCTAATGCAACAAAAGGTCAGCATTGTCGAAGAAGGCCAGTTTGCGTTATGGTATAGTTTATTAAATTTAGTTTGTAGTTTTATGGGGGAAATTTAATGTTAAATAAGTTGAAAGATGTAATGGGATTGTTTTTTGAAAAAAGTGAAAGTACAAAACCATTTATACTGATTAGATATTTAATGATAATATTAATGGGCTTGATTGTAATATTAGGAATAATAAATGAGTTTAATTTTATAAAATATTTATTAATCTTATTAGGAATTGGTTCAATGATAGACGCATTCGAAAGACTCTTAAAAAAGGAAAATAAGAGTCGGATGTTATTGGATTTGGGTGTTGCGTTTGTATGGTTCACACTATTTTTTTTGTACTGAAATGTATATGGTGATACAAGCGTTTTATGGAGCTTAAGCCAGGTTTGTTCAACAATTGGGCCAGATTGTTGAGGAACTTTTTAATGAAATTAGGGATTTATGTTTTAGAGGATTGTGATCCGAATAATAAAAAACAACCAGTCAAATAACCGGTCGTCTTTTGCCTTGGATTCAGTATCGTTTTAATTGACAGTAAACATCCATGAGATACCAAATTTATCCTTCAACGAACCGTGGAGTTTCGCAAAAAACGTTTCATGAAGATCCATATGTATAGATCCATCTTCTTTTAATATATCCCATGCCCTTCTGGCTTTTTCCTCCGAGTTAAGCTCCACGCTTACAGCAACTTTGTCACTATCATTCAATTCGCGTTTTGAATCAGAACCCATAATAAATCCATCTTCTGTTATTCTTAATTGTGAGTATAGAACAAGGTCTTTATCACTCTCTTCAACAGGAAAGTCTGGACTTGAAGGGAGCTCACTATATTTTTGCATCGCAATAAGTTCCCCGCCAAATGCCTCAATATAAAGTTTGAAAGCCTCTTCACATTCCCTATTGAACATTAAATACGGTTTGATCATTTTCATTCTCCTTTGAATTAAGATTTGATCCCTTAGTAATAACTGCTACCAAGATTGTCTTCTTATCAGTATATACGAACGTAAGTTCTTCTTTCGAGTGAAAACTTCTAAAACTTAAACCTGTATCATTATGTACAAAAATATCATTTTTTTATTCTCCCCGTGAAGGAATATAATGCTAATAAAACTTGGTGTAAAGATGAATACTACATTATTAAGTGCTCTTGCAGAGCCAATTCGATTAAGGGGGAATTTGACAGCCATTGGCATTTAAACAGCTAAGTGTGCTTTATAAATTCATGAGTGGTGGAATTTTATGAGGAAGCAAATCGTCGAATTAATAAGCTTCGTTCAGAACCCTTTAAGGCATTAAAACTTACGAGGAGTCGCAAGAAATGGTACAGGCGGGCTTTTCAGGAACCTTCGTTCAACTCGCTGATTACCTCTCGAATATTTCGGAAAACTGATATCGGTTGATGACGATCAAAAAAACAATGAGAATACTGTTAATAGCAGTGTTCTCATTGTTCTTATTAAAGGGCACTTTAATGGGGTAACGAAAAAAGCCCGATTTCTTAATATAGAAATTGGGCTTTTTAATATTGGAATTCATTATCATAAATCCGCATTTTCATGACGCTACCATTAAATGATCGGATATTTGGATATCATTTTTTGTAGTCAATTGTCTTGTGAAATTTTTCTTCCTTTAATCATTGATAAAAAAGAAAAACTGTGGTAAATTTATATAGTTATACACTGTTAAATAATTTTTATATAAATTATCCCTATTCTAATTATACTTCATAAAATCCTTTTCAGTCAACCCCTATTTTTATTTTTTTAAAGGAGGGGTTGGTATGAATATGGAACTTTGCTAGGAGCAGGAATGAGTGGACAGCACAATTGGTTGATCAGATGAACAATTTTTGTCATAGAATTCGTCTTGGTATTGAGCGATAAATGGGAGGGAAAGAAATGAAACCATATGTACTAGAGTTTCGGGAGATCGATAAAACGCAACTTTTGCTCGCCGGAGGAAAAGGGGCGAATTTAGGGGAACTATCAAAGAATCATGGAATACAAGTGCCAGAAGGATTTTGTGTTACGACAGAAGGTTATCAAAAAGCCCTCGAACAAAACGAAGCCTTCTACGCATTGGTGGATCAACTAACACTGCTAAAAGTAGAGGATCGAGATCAAATTGGCGAAATCAGCAGGAAGATTCGGAAAATCATTATGGAAGTGGAAATTCCTTCCGATGTAGTGAAGGCTGTTGCTCACTATCTCTCCCAGTTTGGTGATGAACATGCTTATGCAGTGCGTTCTAGTGCGACTGCTGAAGATTTACCACATGCCTCTTTTGCCGGTCAACAAGACACCTATTTAAATATCATCGGCGTCGATGCCATCTTGCAGCATATCAGCAAATGCTGGGCTTCCCTGTTTACGGATCGCGCGGTAATCTACCGTATGCAAAATGGATTTGACCACAGTCAAGTTTATTTATCCGTTATCGTTCAAAGGATGGTTTTCCCACAGGCTTCAGGGATTTTATTTACCGCTGATCCGATTACTTCTAACCGAAAGCTGCTATCGATCGATGCCAGTTTTGGACTTGGGGAAGCACTGGTCTCTGGCTTGGTCTCTGCCGATTGTTATAAAGTACAGGAAGATGAAATCGTCGAAAAGATGATAGCAACGAAAAAATTGGCTATCTATGGACTAAAAGAAGGCGGAACACAGACCCAGCAGATCGATCCCGATCAGCAAAAGACTCAAACACTTACTGAACAACAAATTTTACAACTAGCACGCATAGGAAAACAGATCGAAGCTTATTTTGGTTGCCCGCAAGATATCGAATGGTGTTTGGTTGATGATGCATTTTATATTGTCCAGAGTCGGCCAATCACTACTTTATACCCGATCCCTGAAGCGAATGATCAAGAAAATCACGTTTACGTATCTGTCGGTCATCAACAAATGATGACCGATCCCATGAAACCACTGGGAATGTCATTATTCCAGTTAACATCTTTTGGACCCAGGTTTAAAGCTGGGGGAAGGTTGTTTGTTGATGTCACACATATGCTGGCTTCACCTGACAGCAGAAAAATGTTATTAGATGCCATGGGACAACACGATCCGCTCATGAAAGACGCACTCATTACCATAATAGAGCGAGGAGATTTCATAAAATCTTTACCAAATGATAAAAAAGAACCGAGTTCCGGTAAAAGCAATAAAAGTGTGTCGTCTGCGGATTCTAGGGCACAAATCGAAAACGACCCGACAATCGTTTCTGATTTGATTAAGAGTAATCAAACATCGATAGAAGAGTTAAAACAAAACATCCAAACGAAATCAGGATCGGATTTATTTGATTTTATTCTGGAAGATATCCAGATATTAAAGAAGATTTTATTTGACCCACAAAGTTCAGCTGTGTTTATGGCTGCTATGGATGCTTCATCATGGATCAATGAAAAAATGAACAAGTGGTTAGGTGAAAAAAACGCAGCAGATACGCTTTCTCAATCTGTATCAAACAATATTACTTCGGAAATGGGTCTGGCGCTATTGGATATCGCAGATGTGATTCGTCCTTATCCAGAAGTAATTGATTATCTACAACATGTAAAAGATGATAACTTTTTGGATGAACTGGTTAAGTTTGATGGTGGACAGGAAATCCAAGACGCTATCCATGATTATCTCCGTAAATACGGAATGCGATGTACCGGAGAAATCGATATTACTAAAACTCGTTGGGGCGAAAAACCAACTACCCTCATCCCTATGATTCTCAGTAATATTAAAAACTTTGAGCCTAATGCCAGCAATCGGAAATTTGAGCAAGGGCGACAGGAAGCTTTGAAAAAAGAACAGGAGTTATTAGATCGATTGAAGCAATTACCGGATGGTGAACAAAAAGCTAAAGAAACAAAACGAATGATCAGCCTAATCCGGAATTTCATCGGGTATAGGGAGTATCCAAAATACGGCATGGTTAATCGCTACTTCGTCTATAAGCAGGCTTTGATGAAAGAAGCCGAACAGCTTGTACAAGCCAAAGTCATTCGTGAAAAAGAAGATATATACTACCTCACTTTTGAAGAACTTCACGGAGTCATACGTACAAATAAATTGGATTACCAGATCATCAGCAAACGAAAAGAAGAGTACAAATTATATGAAAAACTAACTCCGCCACGTGTTATCACGTCTGAAGGTGAAATCATTGTAGGTGAGTACAAACGAGAAAATCTCCCAGCCGAAGCTATTGTAGGTCTACCTGTTTCTTCCGGAGTTATTGAGGGACGTGCGCGTGTCATCTTAAACATGGAAGATGCTGATCTAGAAGAGGGAGATATATTGGTCACCTCCTTTACTGACCCTAGCTGGACACCATTGTTTGTATCCATAAAAGGTCTAGTTACCGAGGTTGGTGGACTGATGACCCATGGAGCAGTTATCGCACGTGAATATGGCTTACCGGCGGTTGTTGGAGTGGGAAATGCCACCAAGATAATAAGAGACGGGCAACGAATTCGCGTGCATGGAACAGAAGGGTATATCGAAATAATATAATTCATTACATTTAAACCATAAAAGAAGAGCATTTGCTTTCATGTAGTAACCAAAGCCCAATTTCCCGCCTGCAACACCGGGAAATTGGGCTTTTTATATTTGGATTTTAATAACGTTGTAAATTCGCAGTTATCGATTCAAGTGATGCTATTTCAGCATGTTCGTATCTATTGGATGGGAACCATTCCGAAAAAATATGTTTCCATGTACTCACGATAGCCTCTGGTGTTGGGCCCTATTAACTCGTTATAATACCCTATTTTCTTAGTATTCTAACTGTAGTATCTTTGTTTGACAGAATACATAGGAACAGTCCCACACAAACAACCCCCGCAAAGGAGGCCTTACAGATGAGTAAAGAATCAATTTTAATCGTGGAAGACGAAGAAAAAATCTTGAGACTGCTTGAATTGGAGCTTGAAATCGAAGGCTACCAAATCGGAAAGGCAATGGACGGAAATGAAGCCCTTGAAGCGTATCGAACAGGAAAATGGGATTTAATCTTATTGGATGTGATGCTTCCAGGCATAAGCGGGATCGAGCTGCTTCGGAAAATCCGTATGAAAAACAATTCCACCCCAGTCATCCTGTTAACTGCAAAAGGCTCGGTTGAAGATAAAGTTTCGGGTCTTGATCTCGGCGCAAATGACTACATCACCAAACCTTTCCAAATTGAGGAATTGCTTGCCCGAATTCGTGCAGTTTTAAGAATGCGGACTGCCGTACCTTCAATGAGAGATGAAGACGATGGATGGCTCAATACCGCTGATTTAAAGGTGAATGTCAAAACACGCGAAGTCATTAGAGGTGAAAGTGAAATTGACCTAACGCCAAAAGAGTATGATTTACTTCTTTATTTACTGAAGAATAAGCGTCAAGTGCTAAACCGGGATCAAATTCTGGAAGCGGTTTGGGGATATGATTTCTATGGAGAAACAAACGTGGTGGATGTGTATATCCGATATGTTCGCAAAAAGCTCGAATATGGCTTTGATACGCCGCTTATCCATACTGTAAGAGGCGTTGGCTACGTCATGAAGGATGCAAAATGAGACTTCGGAAGAAAATAAATTTATATACAGCGGTGTTATTCATTTTCCTGCTCCTTTTAATGAATGTTTCCATTTATTTTGTATTCAGTAATCTGATGATGGTGAATGAACTTAATCGTGCGAAAGCGGAGACAAAGAAAATTGCCTTTGATGTTAGTAAAAATGTTAATGATATTTCACCAAATGATTTACTTCGGGCCTATCTGCCTATAGATGGCATGATCGGTATTGTAAACGAAGGTCAACGAAAAGGAACAGTCGTTACATCCAATTCTGAAAAACAATTAAGCAATCGAGATAGTAGCTTTTATCCGGGTGAGAAGAGCGCGATCATCACTTATCATCAGAAAAAGTATGTATACGTTTCAAACCCGATCGTTTGGGGGGATGGAAGTATAGTTAATCTACAAATCACCAAAAGCATTGCAGCAACCGAAGACATGCTCGCTGTTCTGCGCATCGTATTAATCGCTGTAACGGTCATTGCCATGATACCTGTTCTGATATCAAGCACCATTCTTAGTAACTTCATCGCCCGTCCGATTCGATCGATGATTGATACGATGAAGGAGATTCAAACGAGCGGCCAATTTAAGCGACTTAGCCTAGAGGAAAAATCAAAAGATGAACTTGTGGAAATGGGAAAAACCTTTAATCACATGATCGATTTGCTGCAAGCTAACTTCGAAAAACAGGAGCAATTCGTATCAAATGCTTCACATGAATTAAAAACACCGCTAACTGTCATCGAAAGCTATGCAAGTCTTTTGAAGAGAAAAGGGTTGGAGCGCCCTGATTTGTTTGATGAATCAATAGAGGCCATTCATTCTGAAGCCATAAGAATGAGAGAGATGACAGAGGAAATGCTCCTGCTGGCAAAGCATCAGGAAAAATGGAATATAGAGAAGGAAACCGTCATTCTGAACGACATCATTGCAGAGTTAGCGAAAGTGTATAAAAATGCGTACAATCGAACCGTGGAGATTTATAGTGGCGATGCAATTGAAGCAGTAACGGACGTTCAAAAATTAAAACAGCTTTTGTTCATTTTTTTAGACAATGCAAGAAAGTATAGTGACGAGCATATCTCAGTCTACATAGGACAAACAAGTGATGAAGCATATATCCGCATCGAAGACAGAGGGGATGGAATTCCAAAAGCTGAATTGCCAAAAGTGTTCGATCGTTTTTATCGTGTAGATAAAGCAAGAAGCCGAAAGCAAGGCGGATCAGGATTGGGGCTTTCCATGGCAAAGGAAATTGCTGATGCAATAGATGTACGGATTGAAATGGATAGTCTCGAAGGCAGGGGAACGATCGTCACTCTTTATTTAATTAAGTCTCTTATCTCTTAAATAGTGAATTCTTATCAAGTTCTCATTTTATCAAGATTAATAAAGTTAGAATGACGTTGGATGGGGGATACGATGAAGATTAGAAAAATGCTGATAACAGCAGGATCAACTCTCGTTTTTGGTCTGCTATTATTCGTCGGATTTCAATGGTGGGCTCCATCATTATCCGCGGAAAGCTTGACGAAAGAAGAAGTGAACCAGACGGCAAAGGATAAATATCCAGGAACCATTATAAAGACAACGAAAAGTGAAGGTGAAGAATATCAGATTGAAATGCAGCTTGAAACCGGGGTATATCAAATTAGGATGGATGCGAAAAGCGGTGAAGTTCGTTCTCTAAAAAAGGAATCCATAGTTCATGAAGCTGGAGAAACGACGGAAAACATACCCGAAAAGCAACTGAACCAAAAAGAAATAAAGGCACGTATTTCCTCACAAGGTGATCTGGAACAAATTGATTTTGTGCAGGAGAAAGACAATTCCTTTTATAAAGCAGTGGTAAATAAAAATAACGAAAAAATCACATTAATACTCGACCCATATACTGGAGCTATTATTGACTCGACAATGGTGGCAGATAGTATCATTACAGAAAAGGAAGCAATTGCGATTGCGGAAAAACATGTAAAAGGAACAGGTGACGATACAGAATTTTATCAGCCACCAGATCAGACACCTTATTATTTGATCGAAGTTGAATTAGAGGATGATCGAGACGCGGTCGTCCAAGTTGACGGCTACACAAAAGAAGTAAAAACAATCACATGGGAAGATGATGAAGAGAATGAGAATGATAATGATAATGATAATGATGGCCCTGAAAACTAATGGTAGATATGGGGATATAAATCTAGACGTAAATGGAACAAATCATAAAAAAGGGTGATGCCTATTAATAGGCATCACCCTTTTTGGCTTCGGTGAGTAAGAAAAATGCAAAAGAAAAGAGAAGAAAATGTAATAATTCTCACCAATTTCTAATCCTTCTATCATTTAACTCTAATTTAATATCTCTAACATGAAATAAAGCACCAAATGATAAAACGAGCCAAATAAGTTGGTTGGATGAAAGGCATCTGGATTATTGTACATAGAACATTTCCATCATATTTCAACACGAGAAAGGAGAATAAGTAATGTCAGTTATTTCTAGCATTCTGGATTACAACAAGACGTTTGTCGACCAAAACAATTATAAAGAGTTTCAAACGACAAAGTATCCAGATAAAAAGATCGTCATCATAACGTGCATGGATACCCGTCTGTTGGAATTGCTTCCAAAGGCGATGGGTTTAAGGAATGGAGATGCGAAAATCATTAAAAACGCTGGAGCTATTGTTTCCCATCCTTTTGGCAGCATAATGCGCAGTATCCTTGTCGCTATTTATGAGCTAAAAGTGGAGGAAGTGTGTGTGATCGGACATCACGGATGCGGTATGGTGGGGCTTCAATCCTCTTCACTTCTTGATGCCGCAAAGCAGAAGAAAGTCAGTCAGGAGCATATTGATGTCCTTACAAACTCTGGTATTGATTTATCAAAGTGGCTGTCAGGTTTTCAATGCGTTGAGGAGAGTGTAACGAAAAGTGTCCGTTTGATCGAAAATCATCCATTATTACCGGACTCCATTGCCGTTCACGGTATGGTCATCCATCCCGAAACGGGTAAATTGGATCGAATCATAGATGGATATAGCAACGTTGTCAGCAAGGACGAAATACATATTCAAAAGAAGGAGCGATAAAATGATGGGATCTAGCAGGCTTGAAGGATACAACTTAGGCCATTTTCAGAAAGACCTGGTTGCCGGGGTGGTAGTTGGGATTGTAGCGATTCCTTTAGCGATGGCTTTTGCCATTGCTTCTGGAGTAAGACCGGAATACGGACTGTACACATCCATTATTGCAGGAATCATGGTCTCCCTTTTTGGAGGATCCAAATATCAAATTGCAGGCCCGACTGGAGCCTTTGTCCCGGTCTTGTTCGGGGTGGTCATGCAGTACGGATATGAAAAACTGTTAATCGCCGGTTTCTTGGCAGGTATCATGATTTTTCTTATGGGTGTCTTCAAACTGGGAAGATTCATCAAGTTTATACCCCGTCCAGTTACCATCGGCTTTACTGCTGGAATTGCTGTGATTATCTTCTCTGGGCAGATTGCCAATTTCTTTGGACTCAGTAACTTAAAAAAAGAAGAAGCCTTTCTTTTAAATATGAAAGAAATCTTATTGAACTTCAATACAGTGAATATCTATAGTGTACTGGTTGGTATCATAAGTTTAACTCTCGTCATACTGACTCCAAAATATTTACCGAAAATTCCTGGAGCCTTGCTGGGATTGCTTGTATCGACTCTAGTAGCCAGCTTATTCTTTCCAGGTCAGGTAGCGACAATCGGTTCTGCTTATGGCGCCATTCCTAATGCATTGCCCCATTTTCAGTTTCCCCATATCACTGGCGGCCTAGTGATTGAACTCCTTCCGGCTGCTTTGGTCATTGCCATGCTTGGAGGAATTGAATCACTATTATCAGCTGTAGTGGCAGACGGCATGACCAACAGTAAACATAACAGCAATAAAGAGCTGATGGGGCAAGGATTGACCAATATGATTACGCCTTTATTTGGAGGCATTCCAGCTACAGGTGCCATCGCTCGTACCGCAACGAATATTAAAAACGGTGCAGTTTCCCCTATATCAGGTGTGATTCATGGGCTGGTGGTATTGCTCGTGTTGGTCAGCCTGGCTCCTTATGCTTCGGCCATTCCATTGGCAAGCATGGCCCCCATTCTTATGTTTGTCGCATGGAACATGAGCGAACGAAAGGAATTTTCGCATATCTTAAAAGCAAAAACCATGGACTCGATCGTATTGATCGTTACCTTCGTGTTAACCGTATTGATTGACCTGACAACAGGTGTCGGGATCGGATTACTATTAGCGATTCTATCTTTCGTTAAACTGATGAGCGGTACATTGAAATTATCAAAGGTATTACCAGATCCAGCCGATAAACTAGTTAAACCAGAAATGGTGCAACAAGGTTCAAGCTGTCCGCAGATTAACATATATACGATAGAAGGACCATTATTCTTTGGTTCGATCGAAAGGCTGCAAGAAGAAATCGAAGAAATAATGCGTTCAAAACCAAAAGTCCTCCTATTA
The DNA here is from genome assembly GCF_042788005.1 of Peribacillus sp. YIM B13472. Classification (NCBI taxonomy): domain Bacteria; kingdom Bacillati; phylum Bacillota; class Bacilli; order Caryophanales; family Bacillaceae; genus Peribacillus; species Peribacillus sp. YIM B13472. The sequence continues at coordinate 48,230 of NZ_JBHZPG010000028.1, read as the reverse complement.
AGAATGAGCAATGTGCCATTCATCGATACATCGGGAGAAGCGCTTCTCACCGAAATCGTGAAGCAATTCAAGCTCCAAAACCTACAAGTGTTGATTTCCGGGATTCAACAGGAACCAAAAGAAATGCTTAAAAAAACGGGATTTATTAAACTGGTAGGTGAGGAACAATTCTTTTCCAGTACGGGTGATGCCATTAATAAAGCTTTATCCAAACTGGATGAGAACCGTTGTAAAGGGTGCAAACAGTTTTCATTTGCTGAATGTACCGCACTCTCTCAGCAAGTTCCAAAGCCAGCGTTATTAAAACAAAAAAGAAAACGGGAGATAGGATTAACATGACTCCGTAAATAAGAGAAAGGCATCCGCTTTTGGCAGACGTATTCCTTTGATAATATAGTCTAACTTTATTCTTTAACCAACTATAAAAAGTCGTCTTCTTAACGAATGATTCGCCATGGCTTATATATGAATACGGTAGTAGTCAGGAAGGTTGCAAGTAGAAGTAACTCCAATACAAATAGATTCAAAACGGTCAGCTTCCATGTCCATACTATTCACCAATAAACCAGTGAATAGTAATTGAATCAACAGTTTCCCCCTTGTAGGGAGCCTCTTGCCATAACGAAAAGCCGGATTTCAATACTTGCTGAATCCGGCTTTTCGTTATTTCTCCTATTTTAAGAGTTATTGTGAAAACATCGTGCTGTACATGACCCCTGCCATGTACATTTCATCAGTTTTTATGGTCAAAGTATAAACGATCCTATGGAAAAACGAATTGTCTCCATTCATTATGAGGTTCAATTAATCGAACCGAGGTGTTTGATCTTAATATTATTAAAGACCGCTGTGCCTCCCTCTGAAAAGAGGGATATTCCTTTATCATCAAATTCAGGGAATACTAAATTTGAATGTACAATCCTTCCATCGTCCACAAAGACTTCAATGCTTGTTTTATCAATGAGGATCTTTAAGTGAACATGTTTCTTACTGGCATCATATGGAGCAATACTTTTAATATATTGATTACTGTCGTCAGGGTGTCCGGTAAAAGTTCGATTGACATAAGAGTAGTTTTCTTCTGCAAAAATTCCTACGTCAATGTGGCGTGTTTGATCTGCTGATTCTCGAAGCCTTAAGCCTACATTGTTTATATCTGACCAATTGATATCCGCTTCCAATTGATATACATCACCTTTTACATCAAGTGTTTCGGAACCGTTCACTTCAATTTGTTCATAAGAATCCGTTGAACTCGTCAATTCTTTCAATGCTTCGATAGATTGTGAAGATAAATAATATAGGTTGTCGCCTTCATGTTTTAGCTCGATTTGGCGAACGATGGAATCCATTCCATTGAAATCCTCCTGTAAGGTCGGAGTATTATCGGCATAAGCCCAATTATTCATCCAAGCGAGAGCATACCGTTTGTTATATTTATCGCTTTCAGCTCCATCTTCAAATGTTACTCCACCATACCAATCGAAGCCATAATCTAACCATTGCGGTTCATTGTGATCTGGGAAGAATTCCGTTCCATCAAAGCTTCCAGTCCAATAGGCATATGTGTTTGGTTTACCATTCGATTGCCCATTAGCACTGACACCAAGTACCCATTTTAAAGTCCCGTCATCCGCCCTTAATAAATAAAGATCCGGGCACTCTACAAGACCGATGTTTTTCGTGACAAAACTACTCATATACTGCCAATCTTTTAGGTTGTGAGACTTATAAAAACCTATTTTTGTTCCTTCAGCCATGGCCATTACCCATTTCTGATCACGGTCATCCCAGATGATTTTTGGATCTCTAAAATCCTTCGTTCCTGGATTTGAAATGATAGGATCATCACTGTAGGAGGTAAATGTTTTACCGTTGTCCGTACTATACCATAGAAATTGTTCCTGTTTACCGCCATCCTTAGAGGGCTGTGTCACAATTGCCACAAGAGCACCTTTTCCAAACCCTGCTGTATTTTCCTTGTCCACAACGACTGATCCCGACCATGGATCTCCATTATCATTGGTATATTTCGGAATGGCTATCCCTTGATCAGTCCAATGCACCAAGTCCTCTGAGGTTGAATGACGCCATTCTGTTCCATTTCCATCCGGATAATCCCCATTATAGAGGTAAAAGTAATGGTACTCTCCATCAATATAAATCGGCCTCTGAGGATCGTTTTTCCATTTGTCAGGTACAGTGAAATGGTAGTTAGCTCGATACGATTGCTCTTCATCCTTCACTGGTAAAGTTGATTTGACTAGATAGACTAATAATCCGGTAATAAACAATCCAAATATTAATAGACCCAACAACTTATACTCTTTCTTTTTAAAAACAATTTTGTCCAAGTAAATCACCACGCTTTTATTTTCCCTATTTTATTCCTAAGATAATGTAAAACTCATTTAATCAAAAAAAGAAAATGCCAACTTTACTGACATTTTCTTTTTTAATTAATTTTGTAAAACAGCGGATAAAACATTAAATTATTTGTTATTCGTTAGTTGACCCTGTTCCTGAATACTATTTTCTATCACAGATGTATTTGGCCCTTTAATGTTAAGTGAAAAACTTGGGGCAAAGGTAGATTTATGGTCTTTAAAATAACCTCTATTTGTCATGTAACTTGTGATAACTACTTTATCGCTTTTCGGTTGTGGGATAGCATAGTGAGCGTATGTCCAAGTAATATCATAAGGATCAAGGTCTTGGTGTAAGACAATACCGGTTTTATTTAACGGTTTGTATGGACCAGTTAAAGAATTTGCCACGTAGCCTAACATGTAAATATCTTTATCATCAATTCCATCAATGGTCATTTTTGATCCTCTTGTACTTGTGAATAAATACCATTTTCCGTCTTTTTTAAATATGTTAGGACGTTCAATTTCATCTGTTACTGTATTCGAAACAATCAAGGGTTTCATTACGTTTTTTAATGTATAATCATCGTTTATTTCAATGATGCCAATTGCACCGTTTGCTAATTCAGCTAAATCTTTTTTTGAGCTTTGCAGAAGTTTATCCTTTTCAGCTTGGAAGAAATTATTGCTTTTGCCATAGTAAGCTTTGTTATAAAGGGATTCTTCTCCTTGGTAACCATATTCAGTCCCAGTATTCGCTTCAAAAACAAGGTATTTACGGCCCTTTTCTTCAATATAGTGAGGATCTCTAAATGTATGATTATCACTAAAATTTTCATCACTGAAAGCTTTATCATGTGATTGATAAACCGTGCTGTCTCCGCCTTCATAGATGGATTTGTAATCTTCTACGCCATCCACTTGCAATGTATCAGCATCTGACTCAGATAAGTTTACTTGAGCTGTTGTTAATGTTTGTTTACCGTATTGCTTAGAATCTGGTGAAAACTGTCCGCGATTTGTATAGAATAAGCGAACTTCTCCGTCAGAAGTGAAGGTAGCAGAACCGGACCACTCTTCTGCTTGATTTTTTAAATAGGGATCATTTGGAACATTTTTATCATTATCATCAAATACTCTGCCGGCATTTTTCCAAGCATCAATGGATGTTTCTCCAACTTTTTTGTAGAACAAGTAAATAAACGTGTCACTACCATTTTTAGGGTCTCCAGCCAATCCAAAAACGATATGATAGCCCTTATATTCAGCCACTGAACCATCAGCGTTTTGTAATGGCCAAGTATCCCACACATCCAAATCTATTAAATTACCTGATTGGTCATACTTTTTTGCTGAGGGAATATTTTTTATTGTTGATTCGTCAAACTTGGGAACTGTAAACTTTGCATCGCCTTGTTGATTAATCATTTTTTGCATGTCGTAACGAGTGATTTGTGAGGTGCCATACGTTTCATTGTGATCTAATGGGTCTTTTGCTGCCGCGAAAGTTTGTGAGCGACTGCCTCCTAATAATATAACTGTACTAAGTGTTATTACTGTTGCTTGTTTGGCAAGCCTGTTAAGGTTCATATGCCTTCCTCCTAGAATGTTTATGGGTATATAAAAATAAAGTCTAGTGGAACAGTTACTTTTTAGGAGTAACAGTCCCGCCTGTTTGTTGTACAAATAAAATTATAGGTTAGTCTTGATTCTATGGATATGTCATATATTGATTAGAATTTAGTCTTATATTGATATCGTAGTTTTCGACATACAAAAAAATGCCCCAACAAAGGAGGCAAGAAGTGTACAGAATTATTAAGGTAATATAAAGAGATCAAGTCGATTTAAATGGTTGCATCGGAGAATGTGGTTTATTAAATTATTCGCTTGAAGCCCTTTCCCAAGAATTTTGAAACTCGTGCAGTAATTGACCACGATTAAGCTTTTTTCCTACATATAGTTGCATGGCAGCCCCAAACTCTTCTCTAATTCCGACAGGGAAATTAAACCAGTTAGAGGACAACGTTTTTCCTTCTTTATAATACTGAATTGTTTCATCAGCAAGAGGTCCTAAATTGTCAGCCTCAATGTTTTTAAAAGCAGGAATAAATTTGAAGCGTTCTGTCAAAAACATTTTGCCTTGTTCAGAAGAAACCATCCAATTTAGAAATTTCTTCGCTTCTTTCTTCTTTTCTGGTGTGGTTTGTTTGTTTACAACCCAATAATTCGGTACGCTGATCACCAAGGCTTCCTTCTTAGGGTGATCATTTATTGGTATTGGCATAAATCCGATGTTCATATTCGGTGATTGTTGATCGATCATCGGCTGTATCCAGTTTCCTTGTTGAATAATCGCAGCCTTTTTTGAAGTAAATAGATTCACTTCCATGTTGTAATCTGTTGATAGCGGGTTATTGTTTCCATACTTTAATGTTACATCCAACAAATTGATCAGATCATTGAATTTTTGATTATTATATATTTTTTCCGTTCCATCATTTAGGCCTTTTATAAAAGCGGGTGGATCTACTTGTTCTGTAAAACCGACATTCATTAAATGGTCACCCAATATCCAATCTTCATAATATCCAGTTGCAAAAGGAGTAACCCCTGCTTTTTGCAATTTTTCTGCAACTGCTATTAATTCAGTCAGCGTTTTGGGTAATTCATCGATTCCTTCCTTTTTAAATATATCCTTATTATAGATGAATCCGTACCCTTCCAGATTAACCGGCATCCCATGAATTTTCCCATCGAATTTCATAGGGGTTAACGCATCTTCATATGCATGTTCAACCCAGGGTTGGTCGGAAAGATCCTCTAAATATTTACTCCAATGTTTGGCATTTTCGTATCCTCTGTTTGTGAAAATATCAGGACCATTGCCAGTGGCCATTTTCGCTTTCAAATCAGCCAGGTCATCCATAGCCCCGCCTACCGTTTGAATCTTTATATCTACATTTGGATTTTCTTTTTCATATTCAATCACCATTTGTTCGAACTGCGTAGAAATTTCCACTTTCGGATTCCTTACATTCAAAGTGATTTTTCGCTCTGAAATGTCCGGTTTTTTTGTTCCGCTCTCGGTCTTTGTTTGACATGCACAAAGTGATAGGCTCAATATTCCAATTAAAAATATGTTTAGTATCTCTTTTTTCATCATGTCACCCCTGTAATTTTCTAATTAAGGTGAATTATTTACTTCTGACCTACAGTTGCTTTTCACCGTTTCGGTATTCGAATGGTGTCATGCCAACCACTTTTTTGAATAGTTTTGAAAAGTATTTCTCATCCTGATAGCCGAGCATTAAAGAGATGGTGTAAATACTTTTTTCTGTTTCTCTTAACCAACGTTTTGCTTGGTCAGTTCTTAGTTTAGTGATGTATTTGGACAGGAGCATGCCGGTTTTTTGTTTGAACTTTCTTGAGATATGTTCGCGGCTTAAGAAGAATACATTCGATAGTTTTTCTAAACTCAATTCTTCCATGTAATACTTTTCAACATATGAAACGATGTCCTCTATGCGACGTGCAGCATCCAAGTCATCCAAACGGTGGATGGATCTGAAGTTTTGATCGTTCATTGCTTTTTGTAATTTCTTAAAGGAATTGTGGATCTCGCCTAATGATTTCAAGGGCTCGCCACTAACAAGGCGAACAGGAATATCAAATTGATGACTGATCCACTCTTCAACGGATAACCAATGGTCAGGTATGGTGATCACTAGACAAAGATTATGATCGTTCTGAAGCGCAAATGCATTTCCTATTTTCCGCTCAACAAGCTCGTCAGCAAGTAACTGAATGTAGGGGGCAGGATGGTGCATTTGGTAAAAGGAAATTAATGTAAGTTCGTATCCTTCAGCTTTTGGAACATATGTCTCAATTTCGTTTTTGTCGAAGTGTTCCCCCATGCAAGCTGCAGTAATTACTTGATTACTCCGAAACTTTTTAACATCTTCATATACACCTGTCTCTTTATTAACACGAACTTCCTCTTCATCTGCCCATAATTTAACAGCTTCTTCCAGCGTTTTGTTAAATGCATCGGCTTCAATCGGTTTCAACAAATAATCGAAGCTGCTAAACTGAATGGCTTTACGCATAAATGAATAGTCGTCAAAACCCGAAATTAAAATCACTTTTCCAGGATAAGAAATGGAATCTAGCCACTCGATTAGTTCTATACCGCTCATTCCAGGCATTTTCACGTCTGTAAAGATAATTTCCGGACTTTCCTTCTCGATCATTCCTTTTGCATCATCGCCATTACTTGCTTCTAATAGATGGGTAATACCGTATTTTTCCCACTGCCCCAAATGGCGTATTACGTCACGTACATTGAACTCATCATCGACAATTAAAGCTTTCACAGATTTCATCCCCCTTATGAATGAGTAAAAGTGTCCGCTTTTGAATAGATACGAAGCAATCTATTCATTAGCATGCGAAAATTCTAGTGGAATCACTATTTTAACGGAAAATCCTTGTCCTTGATACGTATCCACTTCCAGGTCTGCTTTTGATCCATAATTTAGAACTAAACGGTCATAAATATTTTTCAGACCGATATGATTATGTGAATATGTGCTTTCATGTGGGGAGGCGTATATATTTTCTCTTAATATTCGAAGCTCCGCCTGAGTCAAACTAGGACCGGAATTTTCAACGATAAGGTGTAAAAATTCTCCTTGTATTTCTCCATAAACAGTTAAATGAGCATGATAGAAACCTTCTTCATAACTGTGTTTAAAGAAGTTTTCAACAAGGGGCTGAAGAATCATACTTGGAATCGTCATATCAAGAATCGTCTCGCTGAATTTAATGGAATAGTTCACATTGTTTCCAAAACGCTCCATTTGAAGGGTTAGGTATGCTTCTATATAATTCACTTCATCTCGAACCAACACCCATTGATTCGCCTTAATGGAGTAGCGCATCATTTTAGATAGTGACGTCAATAATTGGTAAATTCTTGGAGAATTAGATCTTAGGGCAACTGCACCAATAGATTGTAACGAATTAAATAAGAAATGCGGATTAACCTGAGATTTTAATGCTCTGAATTGGTTTTTTCTATTTTCTATTTCGAGTTTATATTCTCTTTCAATGTGTAGATTGATTCGGTTCATCATATCCTTCATATGTTTTTCCAGCTCACCAATTTCGTCTTTTCTTCCATCATCAAAGGGGACATCCATATTTCCGCCTTTTATTGTTCTCACTTTCTTACTAAGGAGTTTAATGGGACGAGTAATTCTGTATGAAATAATACCAATCATTAATAACCCTAACAAGCCGACTATTAGTCCAACAATTATATTTGTATAGGCAGTCTTCCGGACATCATCGAATAATACATGATTAGGAGTAATCTTAACTAATTTCCAATGATTTAGTGTTCCTGATAATGTTTTGGTTAAGATAATATCTTCACCCGGAATCTGCTTTTTAAAATCAGGAGTAACGGATTTTCCTATAAGGGACCGATCATTTGCGTACATGACATTGTTATGTGAATCCATAAGTATTACAGATTCTTCATCCTTTTGAACAAGGCTGTTACATATACGGGCATAGGCATCCAAATCTATATCAATTGTAATTATTCCGAGATATTCGTTTGAAGGCACATCGACTATTTTATGGTGAAAAGTCATCACCATTGTGTCGTCCGACTGGGGAATGATCGCTGTGTCATTGTAATTTTTTATTTGATGTGGCGGCTCAATCATGTAAGTAGAGTTAGAGCTATAAAATTGTTTTAGCGGATTTTGATTTAATAAATCGGGTTGAGATTTCCGAGCACTGACCGTCGCATTATAAACTGTAAACGATTCTTTATCCTTATCAATATAAAAACGTACTTGACGGATTTCCTTTCGCATCAGATAAAAGGTTTCTATGCTTTTTTCCATCGCAATCGGGTTAAAATATATCGAGTCTTCAAAACCATTTTTAAAAACCCGGAATAAATCGGGATTTCGATATAATATATATGGAAGATTAATCATGTCATCAAAGTATTGCTCCAGTTCTTCAGCGTTTTTCTGAAGTTGTTCTTGGCTATTTTCAAGCTCATGTCTCTCAACGCTATTTTTTGTATAGTCGTAAATCAGAAACACTGATAAAAAATACGGTAAGATGATAAAAAGAAGTAACATTAACAATAAGCGACTTTGAATGGTTTTCACAGAAGGTGCCCCTTTCGCTAGTGGCCCATTTTTTATTTCATGCAGAGTTTATATAAACGTTACAAACGAATAATCCTTAGCACCATTTTATATGATGCAGTATTTTTGCTTTATTTAGTCTTAAGAGTTTATGAAGGGATTGCTCTAGATGGATTCACTTAAAATTCAGTGACGGCGACTCACATAAATTAATAAAGAGATTTAATCAGTCTTGAATTACTATTTTAAAACTATATCAAATAAACACGTATCGTCAACAGGGCATAAATACGATGCACATTGAGATCTTGAGCAAATAACTATTCGATATAAAAAAACTCATTTTTCAAAGTTAGAAGAAAGGGAGAGTATAAAATGATTAAGATTATAGAAGCTGCCTAGAAGAGTTTTGAATGGGTGTGCTGACAAATCAGGTGAAGTACAGGTGAAATCAAATAACTTTGTACCCCCCGGTTTTTCAGATACTTTTAAGACAAAGCAAAACGCATGCCCAGGAATTAAGAGCATGCGTGAACTATTATTCTTTTATGATATCCATTTCTTTCAGGGCATCAAGCGTAATCGTCTTGGCTTTGCTTCCGCTGCCATCCAAGTTGGTGGCGAAGGCCCATTTGCCTTTGTCCGTTTCGATGTAACCCACATACCAGCCCAATCCCATATCAGAAAGGCGTGTCCCGGTTTTTCCATGGAGGACATATGAGTCTGCTTCTTCATTGATCATGATTCTCTTAACAGTTCTCATATGCTGCTTATCGATAGGAAGTTTTTCTTCTACAAGGTTTTCGATGAATTGGACTTGTTCCCGGGCAGAAATCTTTATGCTGCTGTCGAGCCAGAACTGATCGATCCCACCAGAGATATCACGATTGCCGTAATCGATCAGGTTCACATATCGCTGCATGTCTTCAGCCCCGATATCGCGGGCCATTGCTTGATAATACCAGATCACGGAATGCCTCATGGCTGAAGCCAGCGTATGATCTCTGTTCCAATCTTCAAACTCCCTGATTACGCCATCCCAGCGCTTCACTTCATACTCATCGCTCACCGCTTTTGTCTGCAAGCCGATTAATGCATTCGCGACTTTGAATGTCGATTCTGGAGTGTAGCGCACTTTACTTCTCTGTTTGTTATAGATATATACTTTATCATTTTTTAAGTTTTGCAGAACCATCGTGCCTTCCGCACCATCGAAAGACTCCCCGATATCCAGTTCTTTCACCTTTTGATCGTTTGCACTTGCTTGAATCGTGCCCATGGAACCAGTGACTAGCAGGACAAGAATGAAACATAACGTTTTGATTTTCATTACACACTCTCCTTTAAGGCTGGATTGATCGATCATCAAAAGTAATTTCCATAAAATAGGTTGATAGCTAAAGTATAACTATTCCCGATAAAAAACGAAACCTTATTCTTGGATTCTATCTAGATAGCAGCAATCAAGGAGGAATGAAGCGGGTAGCCAATGAATATATAGAGCAAACTATAGAATGGATAATGGGGGGAATCTATCATGCAGGTTAACCAAAGAAAAGTAAATAGTAGTGAAAAAGAAATTACATACACACATATTGAAAACGGAAGTCGAGCCGTTTGTTTTATGTTTTCAGGTGCGGGGTACACATATGAGAAGCCGTTATTCTATTATGCGACAATGATGATGCTTCAAAATCAGTATGATGTCGTACATATTCACTACGCTTACGATCAGGATATTTTCAAGCATCCATTGGTAGATATCACAAAAGTGATTGTTAATGATATTAATCCTGTCATTACGGAAGTGCTTCAAAACCATGAATATAAAGGAACAGTGTTTTTAGGCAAATCACTTGGTACCATCCCCATCATCAATGGAATTATGAAAAGTGAACGGTTTATGAAAGCCAAAATGATTTTGCTTACGCCACTATTGAAGTTCGATTCGATTTTTGAAGGGTTATTGAGGAGCAATCATTCAGCACATATAGTTATAGGGGAAAAAGATCATCATTATATTCCAGATAAAATTCAAGCAATTGAAAATAAACCGAACATAAGCATGGATAAAATCACGCATGCAAATCATTCCTTGGATATTGAACCTTTCGATACTTCAAGGACGATCATCGTGCTGGAAGGTGTAATGAAGAGAATGGAAGAGTTCTTAAAAAAATGACTCTTTACATGAGCTCGGGTTGGTGGAGGGGGAAAATGTTATAATAATGGTATTGAAATTTTGGTTTATGAAAGGAGACTCATGGAAGGAACCAATACATTTCATTCAATTGATGAATACATTATAAAATTTCCCGAAGAAGTTCAGGAGATACTACTAACGTTAAGAAAGGTCATCAAGGATGCAGCACCGGATGCAGAAGAAAAGATAAGCTATCAAATGCCCACTTTTGTCTTATATGGAAACCTGGTACATTTCGCTGCCTATAAAAAACATATAGGATTCTATCCAACTCCAAGCGCGATCACTGCTTTTGAAGCTGCTTTATCTGAATATAAATGTTCAAAAGGGGCCGTTCAGTTTCCGCTAAACAAGTCAATTCCTTATGAATTAATAACCGAGATGGTTATATTTAGAGTGGAAGAGAACAAAAAGAAGAAAGCAGAAGGCAAATTGAAAAAGAAAAAATAACAGAAACCATTATCAGAATTAACTGAATATTTAACATTTGATTGTGAGATTCAATACGATAGAGAAGGGTGGAAATAGTATGTTCAAAAAATTATTCAGTAAAAAAGAAAGTGTGGAACAGCTGCTTGCTCCTATTAATGGACAAGTAATAAATATTGAAGACGTTCCGGATCCGGTGTTTTCCGGTAAAATGATGGGGGACGGAATAGCGATACTTCCTGAGGAGGGGGTGGTCGTATCTCCAATCGATGCAGAAGTAATCCAGGTTTTTCATACCAAACATGCACTAGGCCTCCGTACAAAGCATGGCATTGAATTGTTGATTCATATTGGATTGGAAACAGTTAACCTTAATGGTGAGGGATTTGAAGTCCATGTCGCAGAAGGGCAAAATGTAAAAGCAGGAGACAAGCTTGTAACATTTGATATCGATTTTCTAAAATCCAAAGCTCCAAGCATCGTAACTCCGATTGTTATCACGAATGGCGAGCTAGTTGAAAAACTGGAAAAAACAAATGCCACCCAGACACAGATTAACGAAACGGAGATTCTGAGTGTTTATTTGAAGTAAAAGGAAGATTCCATGGAGATCTCTCCTTTTATGCTGCAAGCAGGATAATGGAAAAATGCAGCGAATAGTAGGTGTGTGAACAAATAAATAAAGCGAGGGTGAATTTGATGGGAGTTCAAGCAGAAAAGATTTTTGTAAACTTGCCTGTTAAAGATTTGGATGCCTCAGTAGAATTTTTCACAAAGGTTGGCTTTGAGTTTAACGAGCAAATGACCAATGAAAATGCGACATGCATGGTAATCAGCGAGTCCATATATGTCATGTTATTGGTGGAAGATTACTTTAAAACGTTTACCAAGAAGGAAATCCCGGATTCTGCAGCGAGCACGGAAGCCATCGTCGCCCTGTCCGTTAAAAGTAAGGAAGAAGTCGATGAGATCGTGAATAGGGCACTGGATGTTGGCGGAAAGCCTTTTAATGAAGCCATTGATCATGGTTTCATGTACGGTTGGAGTTTCCTGGATATCGACGGACATTCTTGGGAAGTATTTTACATGGACGAAAGCGGATTTAATCAAAATTAAATCAAAAGCAAGGCACAATCCTTCGTGAAGGACTGTGTCTTTTTTATAGTGTTAAGTAAGCGATCTTACCTGAAGTTTATTCATAATAATACTGGGCTAATATCCTTCCACACATAAATCAATAGATTCAAATCAGTGCCAGCCATTTTGATTTTTTCGGTTTTAAGCAATTCAGCACCAAATGCCTCATAGAAGTATCGAGATTTATTATCTTCAAGCACCTCAACGAAAATTGTCTTAAATCCCAGTTCGTCGAATTTAAAGAATAACTCTTTGATGAGTTTCTTGCCTATCCCCATTCTTTGAAAATTTTCTAGGATATATATCGCAGTTAAATCACCAGAATCCTCAACTTTATTATTTTCCCTTTTCCCGCCACTTATAAATCCCACTATCTTCCCCTCGTTATTTTCAGCTACATAAACATAATTTTCATCACTGGTTATATTCCTTTTCCATAATTCTTTCCTTTTCCCATAAGACAGATTATCTAAAAAATCACTCGGCATTATATCTTTATAAGTGGTTCTCCAGCAATCCACATGGACTATTGCTATACCTTCAGCATCAGCCACCGTTGCCTCTCTTATTAGCATATTGATTCCTCCTTTTTTTAGTTTGCTATACCACCTATTTTTTACTAATATTATCCATTTTGCAAGTAATACAAAGATATCTTAATTGTTTAACTATATAATTTACTATTTACAGTTGTAATAAAAGAATAATGAAACTCTCCATTTTTCGGAGATAAAACTAAAGTTTTCGTCGATATATTTCAAATTTCGGAGATAAAACTAAAGTTTTCGTCGATATGTTCCAAATTTCGGAGATAAAACTGTAAGTTTCGTCGATATTTCTGGTGAGTTGTGGCTTCTGCAAAAAAAGAGATAAACCTATAAAATGATATTGAAGATTGCTGAATAGTTTGATAGAATAAAATAAATGAAAAAGACTATGTGCAACTGGCGAAACACGGATAACCGTGAGGGAACACATAGTGTCGTAGCCGTTCGCCTGGGCAGAGGTAAGGGATTTTATCCCTTGCCTCTTTCTGTATATTAATAGATAGTGAAGGTTTAAAGTATGCAGATTTTCATGGGCTTAAAAATCTTGTAAGTATTTTGAAATTTCAAAACTATCATGATCAAAAGAGGAGCAAACAAAATGAGCACATTACTTTTAGAAAAAGTCAAAACGATCAAAGCGTTAAATAATATTGCCGAAAGCGGGCTGAATGTATTCAATAAAGGCGATTTTAAGGTCGACAATGACAGTGAAAACCCTGATGCGATCGTTCTTCGCAGCTTTAACATGCATACTATGGAATTCGGCGATCAGTTAAAGGCAATCGCAAGGGCAGGGGCTGGAGTCAATAATATTCCGGTCGACAAATGCACCGAGCAAGGAATTGTCGTTTTCAATACACCTGGTGCTAACGCAAACGCTGTAAAAGAAATGGTGCTGACGTCATTAATGGCTTCATCTCGTAACCTTTTTGCAGGTGTGGCCTGGACAAAGACGCTTGAAGGCGAAGGAGAACAAATTCCAAAGCTTGTTGAAGCAGGAAAGAAACAATTCGTTGGTAAAGAAATCAAGGGGAAAACTCTTGGCGTAATCGGTTTAGGTGCAATCGGTGCACTTGTAGCGAATGATGCCCTGGATTTGGACATGGATGTCATTGGGTTTGACCCGTTCATCTCTGTTGATACAGCTTGGAACTTGTCCCGCAATGTACAGCGCGCCATGACGATTGAAGAATTGTTTGCAGAATCTGATTATATTACAGTACACGTTCCATTAACTGACGACACAAGAGGAATGTTTAACCAAGAAACATTCAGCATCATGAAGCCGGGCGTACATATCTTGAATTTCTCACGCGGCGAGCTAGTGAATGAAGATGATATGCAAGCTGCACTTGAAAGCGGAAAAGTAGGCAAGTTCATTACTGACTTCCCGAATGAAAACGTGTTGAAAATGAAAAATGTCGTTCCCATTCCGCATCTTGGTGCCTCTACGCTTGAATCAGAGGAAAACTGTGCCATCATGGCAGCTCGTCAGTTGAAGACCTTTTTAGAAACAGGGAACATCAAGAACTCTGTGAATTTCCCGAATACTTCCATTCCTTATACAGGAAACCGTCGTGTGGCAACTTTCCACGAAAACGTTCCGAACATGGTTGGGCAAATCACACTGGCTGTATCTGGCTTTAATCTGAACATTGCTGACATGGTTAACAGAAGCCGTGGGGGATATGCATATACGATCATCGACATCGAAGGTGAAGTAAACGGCGATATCATTCCTGGCTTGGAAGAAAAAATCAAACAAATCGAAGGTATCGTTACAACTCGTATTATCTAAATTAATTCAATTGATAAGTGAAAGCCTCAATTCCTTTAAGGAGTTGGGGCTTTTTAATTTTGTTGAATTTTTTTAGCAAAATGGCATTCATTCCTGCATCCTTTGGAACGTACGTACAGTTCAGGAACCTTATTAAAGAATCGCACCGGTTTTAACAACCACATTCAAGTAAGGAAGTTGTTAGTACTGTCTTCCAAGATAAAAATCCTCCCGTTAATTCTTTAACTTAAAAATCGTTTCTCCTTTGCTTTAGGCCTTAATAAAAAGTTAAGAAATACTCTGCATAATAAGTTTCACCACTTATGAAAAGGGAGGAGTTGTACATGGAACAGGTAGCACCTGAAACATATAAGAAAGCTTGGAGAAACTACATAGGAGGACAAAAAGTATGAAAAAGATGCTGTATGTTAAGCTTGGGTTAGATATTTTAATGGCCGTTACGTTCGTATTATTTTTTAATAAACAAGTATTAGGGGGATTAACGTTTCACGAAATTGCCGGGTTAGCTATTGCCATATTATTTTTCACCCATGTGTTGCTCAATTGGCAATGGGTAAAAAAAGTTACTATTAAATTATTTGACCGCAAGCTGCCTCTTGGAACAAAATTTGGTTACTTTTTAAACGTAATGTTGTTAATTACAATGACCTTCATTATGATCAGTGGTATTTTTATTTCAAGAGTTGTATTCCCGAATATCAACGTTGGAAATGAACAATGGTTTAAAGTTTCTCATATATCGATTTCGTGTTTAGCACTTATTTTAGTTGCAGCTCATGTTGGATTACATTGGAAATGGGTAATAAATGTTTTTAAAAATATGATTAACTTCAAAGCCCCGAAACCAAGCTTAGGAATTTTAGCAAGAGTGGCAACAGTTGCCTTATTAGTGTTTGGAGGCTATCAAATGTACTCAACACATTTCATCAGGCAGGTGCAAGGAGTTGCGAGCGTGTTTAATCTTTCTTCTTCACAAATGCCAGAAGGCGGCTTTAAAGGGGGAGAAAAACCGAACTTTCAAGATGGAGGCTTCGAAGGGGGAGAACGACCAAACCTTCCGGAAGGCGGCTTCGAAGAGGGCGATGGCCCATTTGAAAAAGCAAGCCTTTTAGAAGGTGGATTCAGAGGGGAAAAGGGTCACTTCGAAAGTTCGAACGCTTTAAGCGTTATCGTTACGTATTTTGGCATCATGTCTCTGTTTATCATTATCATTTATTATATTGAAAAATTTATAATGAACCATACACGGAAAAATAAAAAACGAACTATAGTGAAGGCGATTTAGCGAGTGTGTAAAAGTAATTTAGACTTCGTATGAGCATTCAACATAGCAAAGAACAAAATCAGTTACGAGACTAAAAGAAGTCCCAAGTGAAGGTAAACTACTTGGGACTTCTTTTAGTTGATAGAAGACGCTCTGTTCTACAGCTTACGTAAGCTAAAAATTTTGATTCTGCTGTTGATGAAGGATATTCGATGTTAAAAATGCTCCAACAGGAGGTAATTGCTCGGTATGGGCGTTACCGCTAACAGGAAATTGATTCAAAGCTATATCAGTGGTGGCAATCCAAGATCCAGACTCACCTGCTTGCAGAGAGGGGGGCTTCATAAGAAAACGTCCTTGTAGAATAAAATGCCGAATCCTAATCTGGTTATCATCAATTATGGTTAAATTGCCAGAGAATGTGGCATAAGGTGAATCAAATGAGATTTGTTTAGTGCTTTCATTCCAAAATCCATTAATCGGAATAGGTGTACCCCGAAAATTAACCGTACCAATTACCCTATTATCCGTAATAGAGTGAATGGCAAGTGTACCCCAAATGATCGTTCTGCCAGCTATTGAAGAGTGGATACCCCATACTGATGGGAATGGAAAGCTAACCGAAGCAGTACCCTGTGAAGTTACCAATGCTATGCCCTCCTTAAAGGTTCTTTATGTTCTGAGGAAGCTTCCTTGTTTAAAGGAACATTCCAGTATATGCAGCAGGAGCAGAATAATCCAATAAACAAAGGTGAAGTATTGCATCCCTGCCTGAAACTGCATTCTTTCCGATCAATAAAAACAACAAACAAAAAACGTGGTAAACAAACATCGATAAAAAATCCGGTCTTCAAGGGAAAACCGAATTTAAAATAAATTTTTTAATGATGATGTCCATGACTTTCTTCTTGTTTTTGCATCCCTGTTTGCAAGAATTTCAATTCACTTTCAGACAGTTTTCCTACGATAAACTGTTTTTGAGGCATAATGATTGAACCATCGTTACTAGCATGAACTTTTATATAGTATAGACCATCACTATCAAAGTTTTTACTTAAAGTATAAGTACCGTTTCCCTCTTCCTTAGCTTGTTCCATACTATATTTGAGCGAGCCATCTTGTTTCCATATCTCAAAATGAACATAATCTGCGTTTTCAACCATTTGACCACCTTGAGTAAGAACAGCCTTCATGGTCTCCTGGGTATTAACTGAAAAGGATTCTGGTATAATTATTTCAGCTTCAAGGGGTGTTTCTTCTTTGTATAGATTAGTGACATCCTTTTCAAGTGAACAAGCACTTAGAAATAAGCTGAAAATAAAGATTAAAGAAATACATATATATTTTTTCACGGCAAAAGCCACCCTTTACATTTCAAATTATGCATTCAAAAACTTCTTAACTGCAGAAATTCTTTTGATAATTAACCAGTCAATTAACCAAACAACAATAAGAGACAAACCAACTAAAGGAAACAAAATTCCTAGACCTATTAACAGAAAAAGAAAGAATTTCATGTTCTTTATAGGAGGAGCTTTTGGTGCACCGAATCCTTTTTTCGGCTTTCGCTTCCACCATAAATAAAAACCACTAAATGCAACAAGCATAATTCCTAAACATATAAGAAGGCTGATTATTTGGTTAATCAAACCAAATTGAGTCCCTTTATGCAAGGTAATTCCCCAAGCAACTATTTTTCCTATTAAACCGTAATGATCATAACGATAATCAGCTAGAACTGCACCGGAGTATTGGTCAATATGTATAGTCGCTTCATCTTGTGCTTTCGGTGGAAAAGCTGACAATGTATAAACGCCATCAGTTTCATTTGGAATATTAATGCTATAACTTGGATGCATACCCTCACGATTCGCTATCGTGACTACATCATCAATGGAGAGTGGGATAAAACCTTGAATATCTGAGATAGGTACATCTAAATTTTCTGCTGCCCAAGGTACATCTGCAATGTCTTTTGTTTTAATTGAGGATGTTGGAGCACTTCCTGTCCATATGGAAGGGGGATACCCAGATCCGGAATTGGTAGCTAACAATTGAAAATTACTTCCCCAAAAACCAGACCAAGGCAATCCTGTCATAATTAAAAATAACATGCCCGCAGTTATCCAAAAGGCAGGTACTGCATGTAAATCTCTTCTGAAATTATTTTTTCCTTTATTTATTCTTGGAAAAAGAACACCAGAAAGTCTTAGCTTACTTTTGGGATACCATAAATAAAGACCAGAAACAATTAACACAACTGCCCAACACGCAGCTAACTCTACAATTCTATCTCCCAAGGTGCCGGCCATCAGTTCACCATGAATTTCTTCGATTTTATCCATAATTCTGTCTTCATCATTTAACTCTCCAATAGTTTTACCTGTATACGGATCTATAAAAATGGTAAGGGACTCATTATTAGAAGTGATGCTTACTTCGCTTGAACGAGATGCATTTTCTCCAGGATGATACTTTGTCACTACTCCATCAGGGTAAAGTTTCTTCACTGTCTCAATCTGCTGGGATGCTGGTATCTTTTCTCCTTGCGGAATAACCTCTTGGTAGTTTTGATAAAGCACTTGTTCAATCTGTGGCTTAAATAAATAGATTGAGCCAGTAACTGCCAGAATAATAAGTAAGGGTGCGAAAATAATTCCAGCGTAAAAATGCCATCTCCATACTGTTCTATACAGAGAGGTGTTTTGTTGTTTAGTTTCCATTTATACAGAACCTCCAAGTAGTACTATTAAATTCACCTATATAGATGATAAAAGGAAATTGTGAGAAAAATATGAAATTTATTTTAAAAAAGGAAGTTTGTATTTGTTAAAGATGAAATGGTCATCGACTAAGAAGAACAACTGTAACTAAGGAGTGAACTTGCAGCAAGTAGTAGAGTAGGATTGGAATGAAGGGAAATGAGGTAAATACGGCGAAAGTAATATATAGAAATGTGTTGAAGATAAGCATCAAGATCTCAATGTAAACGGCTAAAGAACCGATGTTGAAGACAAACGCATTAAGAAAAGCAGCACTCTTGAAAATTGTATAAATCGTAAAAAACTTTAAAGGAGTGACGAATATGCATAATAAGGATTGTTCCAAAAAGTGTCAGTGTTTCATCGTACCTAACTATATTCTTGAGAATATGGCACAAAATGAAGTGGAAGAAGCACGGATCAGTTTAGCGAAAAGCCGTCAAATGCGCAGGCGCAGAATTTTTAAAGAATATGATATTGAGGGAGTTATCGCTTTAACGGATGCAGGATCTGAACGGCAAGGTGAATCTGCCCGACATGTTTACGATTGTATAGGGGGAACGAAACTCCGGCAGAATGAGGCAAGGAAAGAAGGAGATCGATCAAGTGCAGACCCTGTTGTTAACGCTGCATACGATTATAGCGGAGTTGTGCGTGACTATTTCAAAGATGTCTTGCACCGCAATTCAATTGATAACCAAGGCCTTGATCTCATTCTGAACGTTCATTATGGGAATAAATTCACGAATGCCTATTGGGACGGGGATGAAATGGTATTTGGTGACGGGGATGGGGTCATCTTTAGCAATTTTGCCAATTCACTCGATGTAATTGGACACGAACTGACACATGGGGTTACGCAGTTCACAAGTGGACTGGAGTATGAAGGTCAGTCCGGGGCTTTGAATGAACATCTTTCAGATGCGTTTGGAGTTGCCATAAAACAATTTCACTTAAAGCAAACGGCAGGTGATGCCGATTGGCTAATCGGTGCTGATATAATGGGACCAACACTGAAAGGGCAGGCACTCCGTTCGATGAAGGCGCCAGGTACTGCATTTGACAATAAGTTAATGGGTAAAGATATTCAGCCTGATCATATGAAGAACTTCTATAAAGGAGAACGCGATAATCATGGTGTCCATATCAATAGCGGCATACCAAACAAGGCCTTTTATCTAGTATCCATGGAGATCGGAACGGACAAGGCGGCATTGATCTGGTTCAATGCGATGCAGAATTTATTTGCAACGGCAAACTTCAATCAATTCGTGCAAATTGTCATCAAAGCAGCGCAAAAACTCGTTGATAGCGGAGAAGTGCCTGAAACAGCTATAGGAACAATTGAAAATGCTTTTAAAGCGGTTGGATTGCCTGAGTAGTCATATTCCATGAATAGGAGGCCTCATCTAACATGCATATCAAATTTAGCTGCATAGGGGGATTTGCCAACCTCGACTTGTATTGCCAGATAGATACGGATGAATTGCCGAAAGAGAAAAATGAGGAATTGCAGAACTTAATGAAGACAGCTGACCTTCCTAATGCTGCCGAAAGTAAAATAGTAAAGGCGCAAGGGTTCGACTCGTTTTCATACCAACTGGATATAGCAGATGAAAAGAAGAAGCAGTCTTTCTCGTTTACTGACATAACAGCTCCAGAGGACGTTCGGCCCTTATTGGATTATTTACGGAATTTAGCGATTGAAAAAAAGATGGCAGAATAACCACGTAAAAAAAGTCTATCATCACGATAGACTTTTTTTACGTGTTTTAAAACTTCACAAAAATGTCATTTCATTTCACTTTTATATGAATTTTGGCTGTTTGTTCTCTAAATGGACACAAAATAACAAGGAAATAGCAATCTGAGCAGCAGATTTTAAAAGAAAATTCGAGATTTTTTATAGAGTGAGCCAATTAAACAGGCAATGCAGCCACAAAAGGGATCCAATTTTGATAGAGGTAAAATCAGATGGATTTTACAAAAAATACATAAAATAGGATAATAGTCGCATGGAGGTGAATGACATATCAAGAAATGAAAGTGACGATAGGCGTAAATAAAAACCCCTAGGTGAGGACGTCCTGGAAGACATCACCTAAGGGCTTGCGAGCAGGAGTATACCTGCCTCTATATCCAGTATACTCCAAAAAAAATGAAATGGGGAGTGAATGGAAGGATGATACGAAAAAACTATTTATTGAATATGGAAACGGTGGGAATGATGGAGCATTACGATTTCAATGGTGTGGAGATGACCACGGTAGTGGAGGGAGAGAAAACATTCCATGTTGCCCAACCGCGCCAGGAAATCCTCAATAACACGTTAAACCACTTTGGTTTGGATCTGGATGGCGGACTTGCAGCAGCCAAATCCGTGCTTGGAGGTAAATACAGACTGCCCGTCTGCATAAACGCCCAGCTGAGAATGGTCTGGTTCTCCTCCCGCTCATTCCGGAAAAGAGGAGGAGTCTGGTTTTCCTACATCCACATTCGTGACTTAGAGGAAATGAACGAAAAAGAAACATTGGTCCATACAAACTACGGACATTGCCTTCCTGTAAACTTAAGCAAAAATCAGCTCGCCTTCAAAAGGGACCAAGCATCCTATCTGCAAACGACCTTCCATGAACGCTCATTAGGCAAAAAGACCCTTTATTACGAACCGGGAAGCGGAATCACCTTTTGTAAAGAACCTGGGGAGGTCCAATACAGGGTGAAAGGGAAGGAATAATTAAATCAATGAGAGGAAGACCGCCGAATGGGCGGTCTTTTGTATTTCCAACATATCATTGATCTTTTCTGCTGCCTTCTAGTTTAGTTTTAATGAACTCGATCCAAGTTCTAGTTGCGTATGAGAGATAACTGTCCTTTTTCCAAGCGATGCCGATTTGCCAGTTAATACTGGGGTTAAGGTGAATGACTTTAATCTTTCCTTCACTGACATCAATTTGTTCTAGGTCACTTTGGGGGAGGATCGTTATTCCTTGATTAAAGGAGACCATTTCCATGATGAATTTCCACTGCGAAGTTTCGCAAATGAGTTTGGTTCAAAGCCGTTTAGTTTACATGCCTGCATGATCAATTCATGAACTTGGTAGCCCTCCCGAAAAATGATGAAGCTTTCTTCCTTTAAATCTTCCCACATTACCGTTTCTTGATCGGCAAGTCGATGATTCTGATGGACAACAAGACATAAATTGCCTTTCATGAATGGGGCAGGGGCATCACCACTAAATCAAGTTCGCCTTGAAGTAGGGTGTTTTTTAAATGGAGGGCGCCATCCTCCACAAACCGCACAGTGATGAGGGGATATTCTTTGTGGAATAGAGCCATGAGTTCAGAGAAAATGTCCGTTCCTAGCGTAGAAAAAATGCCCATTTTTATATTTCCCTTTTTACTATTCTTTATATCATCCAATTCGTCATAAAAATGCTCGATTGATTGGGAAATGCGTTGACCGTATTGATAAAGTAATTTACCTGTATCAGTAAGTTCGATCTTTCTTGTGGTTCTGGTCAGCAGCTTAACATCCAGTTCCTTTTCTAAATCTTTAATGGATTTACTGATGTTTGGCTGTGATAAGAATAAGTGTTCAGCCGCCATCACTGGTGAAGAAATCGGCGTTACTGGCGGGATATAATATATAATTTTGTTACACATAGTATTCCCCGTATACCTGATGGCCCTTACCGGGGAAACTTCTAAGTTTGATCAAGTTAACACAAGAAACCTTGATAAATGAACAAATAGAATGGGCATGTTTTAGATTAATCAAAACATGCCCTTATAATATTTAATTGGATTATTCATTTATAAAAAAGTTTGTTGAGTTCCTTAATCAACGAACCCACCCGTTAGTCGAATAACCATTCATCTAAAAAACGTCAAGACCGTAGTTTTATGCTATAGAATCTCATTGCTATAGGGACACCCTCTATGTCAAAAGTACCGTTATTTATTAGATGCCTAACTCGGTATTCAATAAATTCGTCTCCTGAATATTGTTCTAGATGACCCATTACTTCACCTACTAATCTTGCACTTTTCATAAAATCCCTATGCTTTTGCTGGCTGTGTAATTTACTTGCCTTGTTGATGATGAACGGATCATAAAAATCTTCATCAACGCCATGCATTTCACCATTTTCCCAAATACGCAATACATCTTGTGCCTCAGCTAAAGCCTCCCATTCTCGATGGAATTTTCTTCTATCCTCGATGGCAATAGGGTTGTTCGTTTTATTTTTCTCGTAGATTGACTTCAGTTTATCCGGAGGAATTCCACCGGTAGTAAGAGGGGAGTATACTCTATTTGAATCCTTGAATTGTTCATGATAGGCTTTAGTCGTATTAATTAAAATAATCTTATTTCGCTTATTATTCAATAAATACAAAACATATCTAACTCCTGTTTGTTCATGGGAACTATCTCCTGCCCAAAGAAAGATGGTGGATTCTTCGGGAACATGACAAACTTTATCCTTAGTTTTATTAAAATCTTTCCCATAGTCCATTTCATAGTAATCATCTTCTGATAAAAACTGTGTTCTGAACCAATCTATCCTTTGTTTCACTCCAAATTCATCATGTAATTTCCAGATAGGTCCGATTGAAAAGATGTCCGAAAAACATATCACCTGCTCTTCATTTTCCATACCTAGTTCACTAAGACTCATTTTCAATGATCCAGAAGTTGATTGTCCAAAAACAATGTGTAAAATTCACTCTTATTTATCACAGCACTTGCACCAACTTTTTATAAAAAGTTTTACTTATATACTCTAAATAATCTAATAAGTAAAGCATCCGTTTGTTAAGAACCTTTCAAGACATCCCGGATATGAGCAGTCTTTTTCAACATAAGTATATGTTTATGAAAAATGGGAATTAATTGTATCTTCAACTTTCTTTAACATGCCTTTATATGCTTCTTCATCAAGGTATCCAATACTTCCGAATAGTAAATGATCCACAGGTTCAATTCCAGTAAAATCAAATATTCCCATATCAGAGGTAACTTTCAAACCAGCTGTCATACCCACCGCATCGTAAACCTCGTTAGGAGTTCCGTGTGTATTGATGATAAGCCCCTTTTTACCTTTTAATAGCTTGATTACACCTTCTTCTCCAGCAGAATATGCAAACCCAAATGAGAATACTCGGTCTACATACCCTTTAAGAATTGCTGGAAGACCCGTCCACCAAATAGGGTAAATAAATGTTATAGCTTCTGCTTCAGAAATAAATTCTTGTTCCGTTTTAATATCATCAGGAGTTTTTCCTGCTTTCATGGCTGCTGTATCTTCCGGTTTCAGTACAGGTTGAAAATCAAGTGCATATAAATCACGCACAACAACTTCGTGACCGTTTTTCTTTAATGCATTGACTGTTGTTTCCAAAATAGAGTGATTTAAGCTTTCAGAGTATGGATGTGCATAAACAACTAAGTGCCTCATTTCGAATCTCCTCCAAGTAATTTTTATTTGATTATTAAGGGTAACCTAATATTATAGTGTTAGACATTTTTTTGAAAGTAGTCATTTTTTTATAACATAGTCACAAAAATGGTACCATTGAGAAAGAGAGGAATGTACGGTGGCGCGAAGCAGGTTCGGTGAACCTCCAGAGGAACAAATAGAGGTTTGTCCAGTTACACAAACTCAAGACATAATTGCAGGGAAATGGAAAATCATCATTTTATGGCATTTAAGCACAAATACAAGAAGATTTAATGAACTTCAAAGGCTGTTACCAGGTATTTCAAAAGGAATACTGACACGTCAGTTGAGAGAATTGGAAGAAGACCAAATGGTTCACAGAGAAGTATATAAAGAAGTCCCCCCAAAGGTAGAATACTCGCTAACACCTTTAGGGAAAAGCTTTATTCCGATACTGGATAGTATGGGAGAGTGGGGAAAAAAATATGAAAAATTAATAAAAAGCTAAAGCCTATACAGGTCTTTAGCTTTTTCCTCGTGGTTGATCTTCCACTAGCCCCATTTAATTCAATAAGACATCTTTTTTATCTTTCAAACCGTCCAGTATGTGTATTTTCTCGATTTATAAGTGCATCACCAAGATTGATTCTGCTCATAAGTCTCTCATGGTCCGAAGGAAAACGTTCTTTAACGTTTGCAACTCCCTCTATTGTTTGGATATTTCCATTTCGCCCAGGACGTTCTTCTCTTTGAAATCCAGGGTTCAAACCATCATCAATCATTACAGGTCTGTCAATTGTATCGTTGTCATCATTAGCTGGGTCTCTACGTGTATCAAGGTTCCCGGCATTATTAAATGGATCATTATTATTATCTTGTGGCATATATTTCACTCCTTCGCTTATATTATCCGCTGATGGCATTAATCTATTCGCACGCTGTACTTATCCTTTATCCATATAGTAAAGAATCCTGTCTTTTCTAATCCGCAACAACGCCAATTCTCTTGAATTGTCATCAAGTACGAAGGGGAAAAAGGTTTTTTTATGAAAGGATATTTAAAAAAACTTATAAATATTATTATTGACTTACATTTTAAATTGTCTTACAATTTCAATGTAAATAGTCAAAACATTCAATCAAATGGAAGGGGAGCTTTGTTAACGAGCTGATTCACTTCAACATGAAGCATGACAACATACTGCAGCGTACACTTTATGTCAATTCGAAAATGACATAAAGTCTTGGCATAATTTCAATATCTGTATGTCTAGAGTTATCAAAGTATTAATGCTTCAGAAAAAATGAAAGCGAATACATTACTCGTTGGAATGGAGTGAATAACTTGAAAAATCAATCAAACCTTGCTGAATCTACTGTGATTGTTCCGGAGGTCGTCAGTAAGAAACCCAATTTCATCACGAAGTTTAAAACATCTTATGGTCCGGGGATTCTTGCCGTGTTAACGTGGCTTGGGGCTGGAGATCTGGTGACTTCATCGGTTGCCGGGGCAGATTATGGATATAGCTTAATGTGGATTTTAGCTCTATCATTAATCCTTCGTTTTCTTATCGTTAATGTTATCGCCAGGTTCCAGCTCTGTAACACAGAGGGGTTAACCATACTTGAAGGATATGGACGTATCCACCCATTCTTCGGTTACTTCATGTTTGGTTATGCACTAATAATGGGTCATCTTTTTAATGCATATATGATTAAGGGAGCGGGAGAGGTATTATCGACCTTATTCCATGTCAATCAGCCATTCTTGGCTTCAATGGTAGTTGTAGGATTAGTTTTTATGCTTATTGGCAGAAATATTTATAATAGAATTGAAAGTGTAATGAAAGTGCTTTTGGCATTATTGACCATTGCCTTCTTGTACCTGGCCATTCAAGCAACACCGGATGTGGGGCAAATCATTAAGGGAACAGTTGGTTTTAGCATTCCAAGTGATACTGGCGTTCATGGAGCATTATTGGTAGCGATTTCAATTATCGGTGCAGTGGCAGGATCGATTTCGAACTTTGTTCATCCATATTTCATGAAGGAAAAGGGCTGGACGAAACCAAGTCATGTAAAGGTTCAAAGAAATGATTTGCTGTTTGCCATCGGAGTTTGCATCGTGATTAATTTGGCCATTTGGGTGGTTGGGGCAGAAATTTTAAAACCGAATGGAATTCATGTGGAAACGATTGATGACTTGGCAATGGCATTACAAATGTCGTTAGGACAATTTGGCTGGTACATTTTCTATCTTGGTGTATTTGGCGTATTGTTCGCGAGTGTAGTAGGCAAGTCAACTGGTTTTCCTAGATTGATAGTAGATGCCTTTTACGTAATAAATAAGGATCGTCGCGAAAAGTACAATGGTAAATATGAAAAAGATCCAATGTATAAATGGGTTATGATTTTTGTATTGGTTACCCCAATCATTTGGTCCATTCCCGGCATGCCTGGTTTCATCGCATTGACAATTGGCGTAAATGCAATAAACATAATCGGTTTTCCTATTATCGCTATTGGGATGCTGGTGCTATCAAATAAAAAAAGCTTGATGGGAAAATATAAAAACAATTGGTTCGAAAATATCATTCTATCTTTAGCTTCCATTTTAGCGGTTTGGTCCGCCATTCAATTAGCTACAACCTTTTTTTAAATAATGGTAGATTATAGGTAGAGGTATTTCAAAATATATGTGTCTGCATTTGATCCCGATGGGGTCCTACTTTATTGGAAGTGAGGGTACTAATGATGAAACCGAAAGTAATCATTTATAAGAAAGTGGATCAAGAAGTATTGGATTATATTCAAAAGACTTGTGATGTCGTTTATTTTGAAGGTCTTGACTCACAAAATTATCCTGAATTTCTTCAAGAGCTGAAGAACGCACAAGGTATATTAGGTTCAGGATTAAAAGTGGATAAAACTTTACTGGATCAAGCACCGCAATTAAAAATCGTCTGTAATTCGTCAGTTGGTTATGACAATTTGGATATAACGGAGCTATCCAATCGAGGAATCATGGCCACGAACACTCCCGAGGTATTGAATGAAACAGTCGCAGATACAATTATGGGCTTGATGCTGTCCACAGCGAGAAGAATGCCAGAGATGGATCAAATGGTAAAGTCAGGGCAATGGACATCGAATATCGGGGAAAAATCGTTTGGATTGGACGTCCATCATAAAGTATTAGGGATTATCGGGATGGGCGGAATAGGCTCTGCCGTTTCAAAAAGGGCCCGTTTTGGATTCGATATGAACATCCTATATCACAACAGATCTAGAAACGAAGAAGCAGAACAAAAGTATGGAGCTACATACTGTTCTCTGGAAGAACTATTAAAGCAATCTGATTTTGTCTGCTTGATGACACCGCTAACTCCCCAAACTGAAAAGATGATGGGGGAAAAGGAATTTAAGCTCATGAAAGAGACCGCCATCTTCATCAATTGTTCAAGAGGGAAAACCGTTGATGAAGAAGCCTTGATCACTGCGCTAAAAACAGGTGAAATTCACGCGGCAGGACTGGATGTCTTTGTACAAGAGCCCGTCCAGGAAGACAATCCATTGCTTTTCATGAGGAATGTCGTCACTTTGCCTCATATCGGTTCCGCAACATATGAAACCCGCCTGAAAATGGCGATGCTGGCAGCAACCAACCTTGTAGCCGGATTACAGGGAGAAACTCCGCCTACCTTGATTAAAGCTGGTGTAAAGGTGAAGTGATTTCTTAAACAGCATTATAAATTTTAAGCTGGATAGCCTTATTTGGGCTTTTACTTCTTCTCCAAAACAAACAAGCCCTCTCTATAAAGGAGGGCTTCAGGCTGTAGACGAACTCGTTACTATCGATTTCTACTCCAGGCACTCGCTTTTCGCGGGGTCTCCCTTGGACGCACTATTCCCGCAGGAGTCTCGCACACCCGTACGAATCACCTTTGTTTCAAAATTAGAAGCCCTCTCTATAAAAAGAGGGCCTTTATATCAATTCTTCAGACTTTTGTTATTCAACCAGCCATTCCATCAATCAATCGGAAATTGCGATCTATCAAACAGCTAAGCCCCGGAAATACCTGGGTTTGTCATCTCGGAAGGATAGTCTGTAATCGGAAAGTTTTCGACTGCACGCAATGTTTGGATACTATAGCCATAGTATGCATGCACTTGTACTTGTTATGATCCTATGAAATCTTTCTCAATACGTACGGTATGATTTATATGGATATAAGTTTATGCTACGTCTGATTGTTTAATGGAATCAACGTAATCGTTTGCTTTTTCCTGGTCAAATTCACCTTCCCACTTCGACATGACAATCGCCGCCAATGAGTTCCCAACGACATTAACCGCTGATCTTCCCATATCCAAAATTCGGTCGATCCCTGCAATGAACGCAACACCTTCCACCGGCAGTCCCATAGAACCAAGTGTTGTTAAAACAACAACAAATGACGCACCTGGAACGCCAGCCATTCCTTTTGACGTTAACATCAGTACTAGTAACAACGTAATCTGTTGTGTAATGGATAGATCAATCCCATACATTTGTGCCACAAAGAGTGAAGCAAGTGCCTGATATATCGATGAGCCGTCCAGATTAAACGTATAGCCTGTTGGAATGA
Source organism: Peribacillus sp. YIM B13472 (assembly GCF_042788005.1). NCBI lineage: Bacteria > Bacillati > Bacillota > Bacilli > Caryophanales > Bacillaceae > Peribacillus > Peribacillus sp. YIM B13472. Next base: position 19,472 of record NZ_JBHZPG010000028.1, on the reverse strand, counting down.
CAAAAGAAGTAATGGATTTCGGGCAGCCAAACTTCTCCATTTTGTCCATAAGCCTTGGTAATACCGACTCTGAACTTGCTGTTGTAAAGGCCAAAATCAGTTCATCCTTTAACACTTTCAGGATAACAAAAATGCTTGTCCCAGACATTTTCGCTATAATTCCAAGAATGACGAACACAAAGAATACCATCGTCACATAAACAGCAACTACCAAGTTCCCTAAAGGAATTAATGTTGCAATACCAAATTTGGCAACGGTTACACCAATGAGTGCAAACACACCAAAAGGGGCAAATTTCATGACTAGATTCGTCACCCAAAACATGACTTCCAACACACCTTCAAAGAATCCAAGAATAGGCTTTCCTTTTTCGCCTATCGCAGCCACACCTAAGCCGAATAAAACAGAAAAGAAGATGATCGGTAATAAATCCGCTTGAGCCATTGATTCAAATACATTTTGAGGAACAATATGAGAAATTGTTTCACCAAAGCCATTGCTTCCAGCTGTCTTTGTTGTTTCTTCATATTTTGAAATATCACTTTTTTCAAGATTGCTTGTATCTAAACCAGACCCCGGATGGAACAAGTTTGCTGCCAGTAATCCAATAACAATGGCAATCGTGGTGACAATCTCGAAATAAAGAAGGGTCTTCCCGCCCAATTTTCCTAGTTTTTTAATATCGCCGACTCCCGCTATTGAGACCACTAATGCAGCCATGACGATCGGGATGACAATCATTTTAATTAAATGAATGAAAATATCGCCAATCGGTTCCATAATGGCCATGGCTGTTTCATTACCATGGAATAAAGCACCGACACCGATACCTAGTACAAGTGCAATAAAAATTTGAGTAGCTAAGCCAAACTTTTTCATTTTAATTCCTCCTATCATTTTGTTAACGCTTTCAATTTTTAGATTATTTTAAGTTTATGATCAGCCTACCGGAACCTACTGAAACCTACTGATATTTACAAGTGATAGAAAAAAATAATAATTTCAGTTAAAACCCCTCTCTCATTTTTACCATTTCGTGTGTTATGTTTTTATAAAGTGACTGGGGAGGGACCATATTGAAAGAGAGAATAAGGATATTATTATTGATTATGATTGCGGTGCCTCTTGCGGGTGAATTCAAGTTTTATCCATTCGACGATACATTCAGAGTCAGTTTGGGAACCCCCGTCTTTTTCTTGTTTTTGCTATGGGGGAGGGGAATCCATCCGATTATTGCAGGCATTTTAACGGGGATGAGTGTGTTTGTTTTTCGTTTTTCACTGGCTGTCGGAATACGTGACATATCTGTTGAGGAAGCGATGTACCTTCATTTCCCCGCCTTTTTCTATTACTTCATCTACGCGTTCGCATTTCATAGGACGAAATTGAACGAACGGCACGATCAGCCGTTTATGATCGGGCTTTTAGGGGTATTGATCGAGCTTTCTGCAGGTGTATCGGAATTGGCGATCCGTTCCTTCTTGGCCAATCAGGACACACCCTTGCTAGCCATTGACCAACTCGTTTTAATCGCCTTTATTCGAAGCTTTTTCGTTCTCGGCTTTTTTAATATATTAAAGCTGAGAGAAGCAAGATTCGCAGAAAAAGAGCAGCGCATGCAAAAGGAACAAATGCTGCTTTTCATTTCAAGTTTGTATGAAGAAACGGTTCAACTGAAGAAAACGATGCAAAATGCGGAAGAAATCACCCGCACATGTTATGACTTTTACCGTCGATTAAAATCAGAGGGCACTAATGGAAGCGATGCGCAAACGGCCCTGCAGATTGCCGGTCTCGTGCATGAAATCAAAAAAGATAACCAGCGGATTTATGCGGGGCTGTCGGAACTCATGTCTTCCGAAAACCTGCAGGAATACATGAATATCGAAGAGCTTGGTAACATCATGATCGTATCCAATAGACGATATGCGGAGTCCCTTCGCAAAGATATTTCATTTTCCTTTCATATAGATGGTGACCATCCACCCTGCCATGTATTTATGGTATTATCATTAATAAATAATTTATTGGCCAATGCAGTGGAAGCCATTAAAGAAGAGGGATACGTATCATTGCATGTGAAAAGAAAAGGTCAATTCACGGAGTTTTGCATCAGTGACAATGGCCCCGGTATTGCACCGAAGCAGAAGGAAGTCATTTTTACAGCAGGATATACAAAGAAATTCGATGAGGCGGGAAACCCTTCGACAGGAATCGGGTTATCGTATGTGAAACAAACTGTTGAAAAATTTGGAGGACAAATCAGGTTAATGGATAACTATAAAGAAACCGTATTCATCGTAGAACTTCCGATTGATGCGATTATGGAGAAAGGGTTAACGAGATGAATTATTTCATTATAGATGACGATCCTGCCATTCGAGGAATGCTGACAGAGATGATTGAAGACGAAGATTTAGGAAAAGTTGTGGGAGAAGCAGAAGACGGATCGTTAGTGAATAATGGCTTACTGTCTTTTAAAAAAGCAGACATTGTCCTAATTGATTTGCTCATGCCAATTAGGGACGGAATTGAAACGATCAGGGCTCTTGCTGATGGATTTCAAGGAAAGTTTGTGATGATTTCGCAAGTGGAATCGAAAGAACTGATTGGAGAGGCGTATAGAATAGGGGCGGAATACTACATTACAAAACCGCTGAACCAAGTTGAAATTTCATGCATATTAAACAAAGTGAACGAGCGAATACTGGTGGATCAATCGATCCAGGGCATTCAAAAATCGTTGAACGTGTTTACGGGCCGACCGAAGTCTTCGAAAGCGTCCTCCTCTCATACAAAAAATATTATCGAAGCCGGACGTTCCTTAATTTCCGATTTAGGTATGATTGGCGAAGGGGGAAGCGAGGATTTACTAAACATTTTAGAATTCCTCCAAAATGAAAAGAAAAGACTCGGATCCGCCTACACGTTTCCATATTTAAAGGAAATTTTTGCTGCGATTGCTGCTGAAAAGCTGGGAGATCAAGTGAAAGAGGCCGAAATTCAGAAAGAAATGAAAGCTTCTGAGCAGCGTGTCCGCCGCGCTCTTAACCAGGCCCTCATCCATATCGCTTCATTAGGATTGACGGATTATATGAATCCGAAATTCGAAGCCTATTCATCCACATTTTTTGATTTCTCGGAAGTCCGCAAAAAAATGCTGGAGCTAGAAGACAAAAGCAAAAAAGTAAGCAGCCAGAGCCGTAATAACATGAAAAAGTTTATCCAAGTGCTGTTTATGGAAGCAAGACAGATGATGAAATAATAAACCGGAAACACAAGTTGAATAGATTGAAAATTCACAAAAACATTTTCATATTTTTCAATGGAAGAAACAAAAAGACAAATCCGTTTATATGGATTTGTCTTTTTGTTTCTTCGTTTTTAATAGTTGATTAGTTCCATCGCTCTAACTTTGGGATGCCTCTAGTGAAAAACTTAGCCATAAATTTAGGCATATTCATATTTTCCATCATATGATTTTGAACAACTTTTTGCATTTCCATCGCAGTAATGTTTTGAGTGAAGTCACCATTTATATAACAATGACTGCAATATATAGTGCTTTTACTACCATCTTTTTCAGTTCCTCCACCTAATTCATCTTTAGATAGCGGCATTCCACAACTTTGACATGATTTAAATTTTTTCATGATAAATTCTCCTGCAAAAAGTTTTATTCTAAACATTATCTAACAAACAAAATTAAGTCAAGACAATATGAAGCGCATGTCATCGAAACGACGAATCAACCGTTAATGTGGGTGTTGCCGTTATGAAAGGCAGGACTAGCGAAGCTTTAGGCATTCAAATAATCATAAAAATAACCAGTCAAGCTACTTACTCAACTGGTTATGGCTATATATGTTAAATTAGAGTTTAAAATGACGATTTATTATGGCAACTGTTGTGCAATATACATTGATATAATTCTGAAAATGTGATAAATTAATATAGAAACACATTTATCAATATACAATAACAGTTTACCCCTTACTATAAGTATAAGGTAAAACTCACCTCTAGTCAACCCCTATTTTTATTTTTTGAAGGAGTGTCTGATATGAACGATGAAATTCGGCAGGAGCAAGAACGTTTGGATGAGGTGATGGAAACAATTACGAAACAAATCAGCAAAATTGAAGGAGAAACTTCAAAGCGTAGAAATGAAGTTGTTAATATCCGTAAACACTTTTGGGATGACCTCAAGGTTAATATGGATACTTTCGATGATTACCTCGAGACCATCATTGGCTTAAGGCAACAGGCTCAAGCCTTGTCAGAGCGCGAAGGCGCACATAGATATTCCTTCAAGAGGTTAGCTACACTGCGCCGCATGCAGGAAGTACCTTATTTCGGGCGGATCGATATCACTGAAGAAGGGTCCGAACTTACGGAACATATTTATATTGGGACCTCCACTCTTACTGATAAAACAGGAGAAAACTTCATTGTCTACGATTGGAGGGCTCCGATTTCGAGTGTTTATTATGACTATCCTCCCGGTCCCGTCGAATACTCTACTCCAGGAGGCATGATTTCCGGGATGTTGGAGAAAAAGTGGCAATATATCATCAAGGGAGGCGTTATCGAATCAATGTTCGATACGAGTCTCACCATTGGAGATGAGATACTGCAGCAGGTGCTTGGCAAGGGAACAGATAAGCATATGCACAGTATAGTGGCCACCATTCAACGGGAGCAAAATAGGATCATCCGGAACGATCGCGGACGTCTGCTCATTGTTCAAGGTGCCGCTGGCAGCGGCAAGACATCAGCTGCCCTCCAACGGATCGCTTACTTGCTTTATAAGAATCGCGAAAGGCTAAAAGCCGACCAAATCATACTATTCTCTCCTAACTCAATGTTTAATAACTACGTATCCAGTGTGTTACCCGAACTTGGCGAAGAGAATATGCAGCAGGTAACATTCCAGGAATACTTGGACCATCGTCTGACTGACTCGTTTCAAGTTGAGGATTCTTATGAGCAATTGGAATTTTTATTGACTGCAGCGGATGATCCTTCCTATAGCACTAGGACAGCGAGCATTCAATTTAAAGCATCAATTCGCTTCTTTGAGATAATCAAAGCATACAGACAATCACTAGAACGATCTGGAATGATCTTTAGAGGGTTAAAGTTCCGAGGGGAAACGCTCGTCTCCGCCAAACAAATCTCAGAAAGATTTTATAACACAGACACCACACTACGTTTTCACAATAGGGTTGAAAAATTGAAAGAGTGGTTATGTGAGATGCTTGATGAAACGGAAAAGTCTGAGTTGAAAAAACCTTGGGTCCAGGAGGAAATCGAGTACCTTAGCAAAGAAGACTATCAAAAGGTATACACCTACTTAGAGAAAAAACGCGGCCATACTGAAGATTCCTTTGACGATCATGAGAAAGAGCATAAAATTCTCACGCGTATGATTGTTCGCAAGAAATTGAAGACGTTACGCAAACGGGTAAAATCACTTCAGTTTATCAATATTAAGCAAATATACAAGCAGCTTTTTGACGAACAAACACGGATCGAACTGTGGAATGAGGGTGAAACACCTGTCGAAAGGGAAATATGTTTATCAACGCAAAAAATGCTGGACGAAGGCAAACTGCATTACGAAGACGCGACTCCATTTTTGCTGCTGAAGGAGCTAATTGTAGGTTTTCAGACGAATACCTCTATAAAATACGTGCTTGTAGACGAAGCACAAGATTACTCTCCATTTCAATTCGAGTTTTTGAAACGGTTATTTCCTTCTGCAAGGATGACCGTGCTCGGTGACTTTAACCAGGCTATATTTGCTCATGCCAGCGAACGGGTGGATTTTCAGACTCTTACCAGTTTATACGGAGTTAGTGAAACCGAGAGCATAACCTTGGATCAAAGCTACAGATCCACAAAGCAGATTATAGAATTTACACGTGAACTAGTTCCTGAAGGCCATCGAATTAAGGCATTCGACCGTGAAGGCGAGAAGCCTGTACTGACTCAAGTGTCCAGCCGTGATGAATTGCACCGCAAAATCATGTCTAAAGTCAAAGACTTTCAAAGTCGTGAGTATAATACCATCGCAATAATATGTAAATCCGCTGCCGAAAGTGCCGCTGCATACGATGCCCTTAGTATCCTCGGGGAAATTAAACTCGTACAGAAAGGCACAAATGAATATGAACAGGGTGTTGTCGTTATTCCGGCTTATTTGGCCAAGGGCATCGAATTCGATGCTGTCATCATTTATGATGCATCTGTGCAAACATACGGTGATGAGAGCCTGCGAAGATTGTTCTACACCGCATGTACCAGGGCTATGCATAACTTGCAGATCTATACGGTTGGCGAACCCAGTCCTTTCTTGCAAAACGATGCAACGAAGCATTTACTTCTGACATAATAGTGCTTCCTTTTTTCTCCTTTAATTTTATTGTTCTTTTATCAAATACTATAAAGAATCTTTAGAAAAGGAGGAGATGAATTGACTAACGAGAAAGAAAACAGATCCGTAAGACTTGATCAGGCAGAAACGGGAGAAAGTCATGCGACTGGTGAATCAACAATTGAAACAGTCAATGATGGTCATTATCATTATCCAGGGCCCGTGGAAGAAGGCTATAGTGGAAATACAGGAAGAGCAGTACAGCCTGCCGGAAAAGAAAATCGCAATATTCCTCAGAACAAAGACACATTTAATTACACTCGTATTTTAAAGTAGATTCTTCCAACAAACAGCTTTTTTGAAACCTGTGTAGACTTTGGTTCTATGCAGGTTTTTTATTGGGGTGACCTTTATAGAAACGACCTCGTTTTTAATTTATAACAGTTCGGACATAATATACTTGGAGGTGAAGGAAATGAGTAAAAAGACAGGAAGAGGTCGCATCGCACCAAGTGTTAACCCGCAGGGACATGGAAAAGATGTGGAATTCTCCACTGAGCCAAAAAGCGAGCTTGAAAACAAGGCAAAAAAGTCCAATACAAAATAAGCGCATTGGGCAAAAATATGGTCATACTTCATAAAGAATGCCCTTCTCTTAGACGAGAGGGGCTTTTATAATCTATAAGAAGGCTCAATCTGTATGGGATTGTAAAGATCTCCAACACTAAGCCCACGATTTTTGTCGAAGAATCATACGTTTTTGGAGCAGTGGAATGTGAAAGAATGGCAGATGGAGCTGCCTTTTAAAAAAACGCCAAATACATTTGTCGCTGTGCTAATATGAAAGACTGAGCTTAATAAAATGGAGAGGAGTTACAAATGAAAATAAATCGATTAATAGCGAACAATATAAGCCATTTAGATTCATCACTGCCAGACGATCAATCATTAGGAATTGCTGGTTTATCCGGTTCCGGGAAAACGACTTTTTGTCAAACCATTGGCGAAGAATCCAAGAAGCGTCTCGTTTCCTTATTGCCGAAGTCTGAATATCAATATTTATTTCCTGATATTATGGAAACCAACTTCAGCGCCATCAAGATGGAAGAAATGCCGCTTGTCCTTTTTCTCGGCAAATCATCCATTTCAGCCAATCCCCGTTCAACCATTGGCACACATACTGGTGTGTTTAAAGAGATTCGTGTTTGTCTTGCTGAAAAATTCAATCTTTCTCCGGAAGTTTTTTCCTTTAATAATGCCTTAGGCTGGTGTCCCAGCTGTAAAGGACGCGGTACGACGAAAAATGTCGAGTGTCCGAATTGTGAGGGGAAACGCTACAATCAAGACGTCGAGCAATATACCATTGAATTATTAGATCGCCCGCATACTATATCCGATATCAACAACTTAAGCATCGAAACGATCCTTTCACTCGCAGAGACATTACATATCAGTGAAGCTAAACAGCATATCCTCCAAAATATAATCAATATGAATATTGGCTATTTAGGCTTGAACCGTATTATGGGGACAGTGTCAGGGGGAGAATTAACCCGGCTATATTTGGCTGAATTCATGGCAACAAGTGAAAATACCGTCATCATCATTGATGAGATCTCCGTCGGTCTTGATCATCAAACCCTTTTAAAAATTTTGGAGCAGATTGAGCAATTAGGTTATAAAAATCAAATTTGGCTCATTGATCATTCAGACACGGTGTTAGATAGCACAAATGAACAATTGTTCTTTGGACCTGGCAGCGGGAAATATGGCGGGAAAATCGTTGAGGAATCACCTCGTCCCAAACCAATCAGCTGGGAACGAAATGAAGCAGCGCCAACGGAATACTATCAATTTCAGGATCTTTACTGCCGTAATATTCAAATGGAGGAAATCCGGATTCCAAAGAATAGGCTCGTTACCTTTACGGGTGAGTCGGGATGCGGTAAATCTACACTTGTCAATGAATGTATCTCCAAGGATTTTCAGAAGCGGTATCCAAAGGATAAGCTGGTCATGGTCGGGCAGGACCGAAACAAATCGATTACCAGTCGATCAACCGTTGCGACGTTTCTTGATATTAAAAAGAAACTTACCAAATACAGTGATGAAATTGATGATATTTTTCTGCGTTCGATTGAAGACATCATCGAAGAATTGCCAAAGGAAGACATCGCTCATAAACGCTTGAGTTTATTGATCAAACTTGGGCTTGGTTATTTGACGTTAGAAAGAAAAACACAAACACTTTCAACAGGTGAATTTCAATGTGTCCACTTAGTTTCCGAGCTGTTCGCGAAGACACGAAACCCACACACGCTGTTCATTTTTGACGAGCCTTCAAAAGGGTTATCGCAAAATATTTTAAACCAATTCATCGATAGCGTCAGGGTCATCCTGGAGGATGAATCCGTCTCCATCATCATGATTGAGCATAATGGTTATATGCTCGAAAGCTCGGATTATATCGTTGATTTTGGTAAAAGGCAGCTTGCACCTGTCCAGCATCTTGACGTTGTCAGCCATGATGAGCATTATCGTCAAAAAGACAGTGGGAATCGAGTGGAGCCATTGCATATCTCTTCTACACTTCGGTCAAAAAATGGTATCAATTATTTACAGGAAAATCATTTGGACTATTTCAAAAAGGCAGAGAACGTCTATAAGGGCGGCATTTTAAAAAGCTTATCACCGATTGCTCGTGTGATTTATGGTGAGTACGAGTCCGACACGATTGCACCTGTGATCGCCATCGATCTTGAACGGCACTTGTACAGCCAATATACGTTTCTTTATGAATTGGGCGGAATGATCAACCATATAGTGGCTGCACATCCGACCAATAAGGATACAAGAAGCTTCGATTTCTATTCTGCAGAAAATCATTGTCCAAGCTGTTCGGGACGCCGGGTCATTGAAAAATTCGATTTCGATGTAGTCATACAAGACAAAAACGTGCCATTCTGGGATGGTTTATTACATCCGGATGTGATGGAAGTATTAAAATATTATCAACATTCAAAACTGCAATTCCTGTTTGATGAGATCAAGAATGAACTCGGTCACGACATTAGTAAAAGCTATAATGAGATGACAGATGCCGAAAAGCATACCTTCTTATATGGATATTGGGAAAAGTCCTTTTACGATAAAGCAGGCAAGGCATCGCGAATTTGGGAAGGGTTCAATTTCATCATTGGGCGTTATATCTTCGTATCGAAATCAATCATTAAAGAGCAGATGAAAGAAACAAAAGAGGTGATCGACTGTCCAGTCTGTCAAGGAACGGTTCTCAAACATCATAAAAAGCTGATGTTTGGTGATACGGACATTCGCGAGATCATCCAACAGCCAATTGATCAAGTCATCAAAATTGTAGGAAAGCTGCCGGAACTGGAAAAACTAAAAGCGATTGTGGGCGGCGATATCGCACTTACTGATGATGTCTCATTCCTTCCTCGGGAAACAAAAGCAGCGTTGAAAATGCTCGAACTGGAACTGGCAAGCTTTGTCGGCTATGAAGTGGTCTTACAAAATACCCTGCCATTCTGGGGCAGCATTAAAGGCAATATCGAAGCAATCAGCAGCAAAAACCAGATCACCATCTGTGACTTTGCCGATATTAACGAAACAAGAGAAACCATTATTGATAAAAACTTCACCAATGGCAAATACAAAAAACTAACCTATGTCTATGAAACATTTGGCTACAAAAAAATCGTTACCCAAATCAACAAAATTAAAGCAAGTCATAAATGCCCATTCTGTAATGGAAAAAAAGTCATTTCAGAAGATAACCTCCATGACGGCGTATATAAATTAACGATACCGTGTGTGAGTTGTCATGCCAGTGGCATCAATGATGAAGGACGTAAAGCAATCGTCGAAGACATCGACGTACAGACCTGGCTGACAGGGAAAGTAAGCGATGTTGTGGCTGAAAGTGAACGTACCGAGGCCGTTGCCGATATCCCTATTTTCGCCCGGATTCGTGAATTGAACAAACGAGATATGATGGCGGTTTATCAATGCCTTGAACAGAAAAATAAATAATGACAGCACTCTATTGCAAAAAGTCCGCCGTTAGAAATGAAAGAGTAATCAAATGGATGCCTCCATTTTACGAATCTAAATGTTAAAACAAAGTTGATTGGAACGGAAGGTGCGAGACTCCTGCGGGAAAAGCGTGTCCAAGGGAGACCCCGCAGGCGCGGAGCGCCGAGGAGGCTCCCGGACCGCCCGCGGAAAGCGAGTGCCTGGAGTGGAAATCAACGGTTAAAGTTTACTGTAGACAAACTTAAATATTATAGAGTTTGTCTACAAATTAAAAGTCCGCCTTAAATGGCGGACTTTTTTTATTATTTTACAGAATAACCCTCTTGATAAACGGGAAGTGTTACTGAAATCGTTGTTCCCTTATTCAAAAGGCTAGTTATATGAAGTGTGCCATTCATCGTTTGGATGGTCCTAACAGCTACCATTGATCCCAACCCTGTCCCTTTTTCCTTGGAACTGTAATAAGGTTCGCCAAAACGATTTATTTGTTCTTTGTTCATGCCTATTCCATTGTCACTTATTTCGATAATGATGTCGAAATTATTTATATAAGAAACAATACTAAGTTCCCCGCCGTCTGGCATGGCCTCTATCCCATTTTTAATCAGGTTCAGGAAGCATTGCTTGAAATGTTGAACATTTCCCCGGGTAATGCCTGGAGCCAACTGTTCAGATATAGTAACTAAATTCATGCTGGCCAATGGTTTTATCATTTCAAGTACATATCCTATTTCACGGTTAATTGAAATAGGATCCACTTTTTCAATTGCAGGTTTTGCAAAAGCTAAATATTCACTAATAATGGATTCTGCACTATTAAGCTCTCTAACAACATGCTCTATATATTGTTCTTTTACTTCTTGAGTAAGATCAGGGGCCTTTAGCAGTTGGACAAATCCTTTCACAACTGTTAAAGGATTTCTAACTTCATGTGAAATGCTAGCCGCAAGCTGACTGACTACCTCCATTTTTTCAAGCCTTATCATTTGTGTTCGGATTAAAATGGCATCTTTTAAAATTTCTATGATATATACAGCCAAAGCGATAATGAAAGGAGGGAGGATAATAAAGTAAAATACATACGCCTCCGTTATTCGAAAATAATCAGACATAACGAGTGAAATAAAGCTGGTCAGTATTCCTAGAAACAAAATTAATAGGATGGAGCTATTTAGCTTATTTTTTCTATTAAAATTTTTGAATTTGGAAGAAAATAGAGCCGTTATAATAAATATAACGATATATACAATTAACGTAAGTGAATTGAAACCATAAAAAGCAAACCTAAAAGTTAATATGATGACTAACATAGCAGCCCCTACAGGCCAACCACCATAAAGTGTCCCTATTATAAAAGGAATTTGCCTGAGATCGTGGACACAATATTCATCTATATAAATAGGAAACTTCATACATAATATAATAGGGATGCTCATGCATGCAGTAATAAGGGTCTTGCCATACTGACTTAACCTTTTGCCATGATCTAATAAAATGTAATAAATCAAAATACTTACTAAGATATAAAAGAGGTTATCTAATATGTTTTGATTAATATATATATAATTCATAGGATTCTCCTGAAAAAGTAACCGTTTCGTTTATTATACAAGAATAACGCTAAAAAAGAGAATCATAATAAAGTAATTTATTTACAGAAAGAAATTTAAATTCAAAAAAAGAGTTGGTTAAAGCCCCTCTAGGTATTTACCGATTTATCAGTTGGAAAGTTGGTTTTACATAATAAAGGAAATATAATATAGGTAGAGGTGATTTTCATTGAAAAAATGGACAAGAGAAATAGAAATAAACGCCCCTATTGAACAAGTTTGGAAGTTTCTTGATGGTTCTGTAGAAAATATGCAACAAATCATGCCTCAAGTAGTTGAACACAAGCCCGTTAAAATAACCGAAGAAGTGGTTGGGAGTGTATATCGCCAAAAGTATCGAGAAGGAAAACGAACAGAAGAGTATGATATAGAAACATTGGAATATTTGAATGAAACTAATGAGAAAAAGCTAAAAGTAGGCTTCATACTTGCTAAAATGTTTGAAATTACAGCTTTTTATGAACTAAATAAAATCAATGACAATAAGACTTCCTTTACATATACAGTCACCAGTCGCCCGTTAAAGTGGTTTTTGAAATTACTTTTATTATTTGCCACCGATAAAGTGGTCGTTGAATTTTTAGAACGTGTCAAGAAGGTAGCTGAAGCAGAAACGGGTAGGTAATGATTTTGTTAAGTCGATCTTCTGCATCGAAACAGCAACACAGATAGAAAATGATCCATCTTTTTTAAGATGGATTCTTTTTATTTGTCGTGAAATGTTGGGGTGTGAGGTGTTTTTGACTGAACTTACACCCCATTAAAACCTATATATATATTTCAAAGGCAATATCTGATTCATACGAACGAGATATGGTTAATGGAGATGCCTATTCCCGGGCACACTGGGTATCCTCAAAAGGTTACAAGGTAAACGCAGCATACGAATATTGTAAATGCTGCTGTCAATCAAGTCATCGCTGAACGTGGTACGGTGGATGTTCTAGTAAATAACGCAGGACTGCAATTCATCTCACCAGTGGAAGACCTCCTTGTAGAAAAAAGGGGCCTTGTAAATGGCGTAATTCTAAAAGGAGCATTCTTATTGACCAAACATGCACTGCCAGCCACGCAAAAATAAAGGACGCATCATCAATATTTCGTCTGAACACGGCAGAATCCTGGATACATACAAATCCTCCTATTGTGCCGCAAAATTTGGCCAAATTGGCTTTACGAAAGTAATCGCAAAATTAATAATTCAACCAAGGGATGGTTGAAAAAAAATAAAAGCATACGTTGATGATTTATACCATCGTATGCTTTAAATTTCATTCACTTTTAGTTAATCAAGGAATTCTAATTTTAATTATTAATATTCGTTAAAAAATTGCTGAATTTCTTTTGGATCATCTGTTTTAGTTAATGCAAGCATCGTCAAAATGCGTGCCTTTTGAGGATTAAGTGAGTCCGCTGTAACAAAATTATTTTCATCGTCAATCTTTTCTCTCGTAACAATACCATTTCCTACACGGCTAGAGCGAGTAATAATCACGCCTTTTTTGACAGCGTCTTTAGCACCCTCAAAAGCAGTATCAGAAGTTAAACCGTTTCCTTCACCTGCTATTATGATCCCTTTAGCTCCTGCTTCCACAGATGCATCGTAAAAATATCTACTATCATTTTGATAGCTATAAATAATGTCCACTTGAGGAAGTTTATCTAGTTTTGATACATCAAACACCGATTTGGTTGTATGTTTACGAGTGGGTTCATTGTAGAAAAATATTTTATCACCTGAGATTGCTCCTAAATAGCCTTGTTCCTCAGATTGGAATGTATCTGTCATGGTTGTATTGGTTTTTGTTATATAACGTGCAGAACCTATCCGGTCATTTAATGAGATTAAAACACCTTTGTTCTTAGCATCCTTACTAGCAGCAATTTTTACAGCATTATATAAGTTTAAAGGTCCATCTGCACTAATAGCTGTAGCCGGTCTCATTGATCCAACAACCACGACAGGTTTGTTGCTTTTTACGACCAGATTCAGAAAGTAAGCAGTTTCTTCTAAGGTATCTGTTCCATGCGTTACGACAATTCCATCAACGTCTTTAGATTTTAATAACTCATTAATTCGTTTTGCCAACTTTAATAAAGTTTTATTATCCATATTGTTACTGCCAATATTGGCGATTTGTTCACCACTCACATTTGCTACTTGTTTTAGTTCAGGAACAGCTTTAATTAGTGTTTCCACACCAAGTGCACCTGCTTGATAACCAGTTGTGTCAGTATTGGACGTAGCAGAACCTGCAATCGTTCCACCAGTAGCTAAAATTTTCACATTGTTTAACTTGGGATTTGTTGAAGTTGCTTCTACTTTCTCTTCTTTTGACTTACTATTTGCTGAGCTATGGATAGTGGCGATAGATCCAGAAAATAATAGTGTAACTGATAGAAACGTGATTCCTAGATATTTTCTAATGTTCATTTCTAGTTAGCTCCTTCTTTATTAAATTATGTATAATATATGAAAATACTATCATATTTAGATATTACTTACAATATATTATATGTTAGATTATCTTACATGATTTTGTTCTGTTGGAAAAACACTTACTAACCTGCACAGCAGAAGAACTTGCATTGATGGTCAGTATCGCTGGATATCATTACAGCGTCTCAAATTGTTTTAGGTGTATGTTAAAGTTGATTTCGTTTAGTAAAAAGACCCTTCAATTCTTGAATAAATATAGAAACTCTTCTAAAATAAATTTAGTCATAATTTTACAGTGAATAAAAATATTACATAGAAATGAATAAGAAAAGAAGTTGAAAGGACTTTCCATAATGTCTATGATTTACGAATCTCAAACACTAGTTTCGGCCATGCAAACACGTGTCGGACAATATAAGGACCTGAAAGAACAGCTCACTGAATTAAAAAAAGGATTTGAGAGTATCGTTCATTTGGATGATGAGCTGCAGGGGCAAGGCGCAGAGGCCATTAAAGGGTTTTACAAAGCACAGATCGATGTCGTGGATTCTTGGCTGCGTCTAATCAATCGGCATATTGCCTTTTTAAGTGGAATTCAAGGAGATACAATCGAAGCGAACCTTAGTGAAACCGTGGTTACGGTCCCTTTTTTAGAGGAAGAGCTGGAAAACGCCAGTCGAAATTCCAAGGAAATGGTCACAGCCCAGAAGAATGATCTGAAAAAAATATTCTCCGGAATTGATGATATCATTCAGTTAGAGCCCTTTTCCGATGATGCGTTCTTTGAAAATATGGAGAAAGCTGAAACAAAACGAACCGAAACGATAGACAAAGTAAACGAAATCGATCATAAGTGGACGGCTGAATATGCCAAATCCGAAGCGGACCAAGCGGCAGTGGCGGCACTCATGGAGCAATTGAAAGCATCCAGTACTAGGGGAGGAGAAGTATCCCCTCTCTATTTTAATGCGATAGCATATAAAAATAGTGAAGCCTATAAAAACCTAGAAGTTAGGAAAAAAGAGACCGCACAATATCTGAAGGTTAAGAAAGAGGAAGCGGAGAATCGCCGGATTAAAGACTTGAAGGCACAACTCGATCATGTAACAGATCCAGATGAGTTCCTCAAAATCGCCAAGCAGATCGGGTATGAAAACTTAGCGCCAACCCAGCAGCAATATGTTATGCAGCTAGAAGCATCCAAGCAAACGGCAGACATTGCAAAAGGTATCGGCGTAGGCCTGTATGATGTAGGTAAAGACTTTGTGACAGGAGTTTGGGACTTTGTCACAGATCCAGGGGAAACGGTTGAAGGCGTAGCAAATTCAATCATGCACCCGATAAAAACCTATGAATATATTTCAAAAGCAATATCTAATTCATATGAACGGGATATGGTAAATGGAGATGCCTATTCGCGGTCTCATTGGGTAACTTATGCCCTTGGAACAGTCGTCACATCAGTAGTCGGAACAAAAGGCGCAGGAGCCGTAACGAAGACTGGGGTAGCGACTACCAAAGCCGCTGCAGTAAAAGGTGCAACGAAGGCAAAAGAACTGGCCACTATCCCTAACCTATTGCCTTATAATCCTAAAAACCAACTGTCGTTGGCAGGTGGAGTACCTTATAATGTGGTTAATGGTGTGGGGTTAAAAGAACAGTTAATTTCGATGGCGAAAGTGGAGTGGACAGTTAATAAGGGTACGGGTAAGGGAGTAAGTGAAGCTAATTTAAAAAATATAGACGAGTTTATTAATGGAAGTAAGAACTTTGATAACGTTATAGATGACTATGCAAAAGTATATAAAGAACATGTGGAATCTAATAGACCATGGTCTTGGGATGATAATATTCCAGGTGGAGATAGTTTATCTTCATCTCAAAGAAGAAAGATAAAAGAAATGGCAATATCAAAAGGTCATATTCCAAAAATAACTGTAAATAAAGTAGAAGGTATGAGATATGGATTTGCTGATTTTGCAAGTGCGGATCTAGTTAAGGAAACAGTTCATCTGCCTGAAGAGTTTTGGAAGTTGTCAGATAAACACCAATTTAAATGGTTAGATGATCAAATTGGTGGAACTCAAAAGGGAATGACTTGGCATCATACCGAAGTGCCTGGTAAGATGGAATTAGTTCAATTTGGCATTCATAATATCACACCTCATAATGGTGGAAGAACAAAAGGTATGTGGGCAGATGCTCCAAGATAACATAAAATTGAGGAGGTATAAGTATTATGGAAATTAAAGATGGTTCTGTAATTTATCCAGTACCAGACGATACTTTGTTATCTGAGAAAGAAAGGAAATGGAGAATTAAATTACCTAGTGCATATAAAGAATTCATTAAAAAGAATAATGGAGCTGTTCCGATAAAAGATAGTTTCGTCTGTAATAATCATAGTTATGTTATAGATAGGTTTTTGTGTATACTAAAAGTGACTGGCCAAAGTGATGATGAATTTTATGATATTGGTGTTGTTAGAACCCAGTTAGAAGAGAGAATTGTTTCTGATGAAGATTTAGTAGGGGTAGAATTATTGCCAATAGCAGTTTTATTTGCAGGTGATTTTGTATGTTTAGACTACCGAGGGAATAACGAAGAACCTTCTGTTTGTGTTTGGAATCATGAAGAGTCTGCAGATTTAGAACCCGTGACTTATTTTGCGAGTAATAATTTTGAAGAGTTTCTAAAAATTCTAGCTGAATAATATGAGAAGCATTAGATTAGGGATTTGATTCTTGCATCTAATGCTTTTTATTTTAGTTTATTAATAAATTTTTAAAGTGTTTATAGAAAATATGATTTTATTTCAATTGCTAATGATCCAGGAGGAAATGAGATTCTATTAGGGATTAGTGGAGAGTATCAGGGAAAGGTATATTTTTGGATTCATGATATAGAACCAGAGGACGAAATGGGGAATATGTTTATCCTCGCAGATAGTTTTGATGAGTTCTTAAATAACTTATATGTATCTGAATAATGATACTCATAGAGAGCTACATTTAACTGTTTAAGCAATCCTAGATTTTTTATCTTGGCTGAGTAAGCCTCAAAGCAAATCAAACTTAGTCTTGAATGATGAAGGAATCGAAGTCATTGGACGTGGTGTGAAAAGAGGCTATACAACTGTTGAAAATATGACAAATACTAGAATTATCTTGAAAAAGGATGGAGAAGGGAATTATATTCTAACTGGTTATCCAAATTAATACTAAAGGATGAGATGTTATGTTGTCTTCTAACAAACTAGAAGAACCTGTTTTTCAGTTCTTGGCTGGAACTTTTCATCAAGATATTGAATCTCCAGAAGAGGCATTAGAAGAATTATTAATAGAGGAAAGTAAAGAGTATCTGGAATCTGCTATTGTCTTTTTAACAGATTTTATTGGAAGGGAGTATTCAGATATCGAAAAGAATGAATACGTTCAATCTTGTGCAGATGGTGTGTACTTTCCCGCTCTTGGTTTAGAACCACTTCAGTGGCTCTACCAAGTAATTGAACAAATAAAAGAAGCTGTTAAAACAAATTAGACTTATGAGGAAAAACTTGATTTGCTAAAAGCCTTTCGAGGTTTTTCTGACAATATTTTAATGGTAACTAAACAGATATTAAACATAAAACATAAAGCGCAGATTCTCATATGACTATAAGAGAAGAGGGGTCTAAATAATGTTAGGAGATTCTTATCCACATCTGTTAAAACAATGGCACCCTACACTTAATACGGATATATGCATAGATTCAGTTACACCTGGATCAGGAAAAAAGGTCTGGTGGATTTGTAATAAAGGGCATGAGTGGGAGGCTGTAATCAGGACAAGAACAACAATAGGAGTAGGATGTCCATATTGTTCTAATCGTAAAGTTTGTATGGATAATTCATTAGCTACGATTGTACCTTCGCTGGCATTGCAATGGCATCCAACTAAAAATGGCACTCTTTCTCCGAATGATGTTGTGTATGGATCTACAAAGAACGTATGGTGGCAATGTGAAAGAGGTCATGAGTGGCGAGCGAAAGTCGAATATCGTTATCACAAAAAGTCAGGATGTCCTTTTTGTAATCTCGAAGATAACTCATTATTAACAAAACAACCATTCTTATGTAAGGAATGGCATCCTTCACGAAATTTTAATTTAACTCCAGCCAAGGTAACTCAATCATCGCAAAGAAAAGTGTGGTGGCTCTGCAAGGAGGGACATGAGTGGGCAGCAGTAATATCCAGTAGGAGTAGAGGACATGGGTGCCCATATTGTGCAGGAACTAAAAGAAATACCGTCCCATTAATTGATTCACACCCAGAAGCTGCTCAATTATGGGACGGTAATAAAAACAGTCCATTAACACTAAATGATGTAGATGCTTACTCTCAAAAAGTAGTATGGTGGAAATGTCCAGAAGGTCATGAATGGGAAAAAGAAATATATTATCAAGTAAATAAACCATGTAGTATCTGTAACTCATTGGCACATAAAAACCCAGAAACAGTTAAATATTGGGATGTATTTAAAAATAACCCGTTATCTCCATGGGAGATTAGTTACGGTAGCTCAACAGTTGTGTGGTGGAAGTGTAAAAAGGGACATGAATGGCAAGCATCAATCGCTGCAAGGAGGAACAAAAAATTTTGCCCCAAATGTAGAGGAGGAACATCCTTTGGAGAACAAGCTATTTTCTATTATTTAAAAAAATGTTTTTCGAAGGTGGAAAATAGATATAAGCATAACTCTGTTGAACTGGACTTATATATTCCATCTCTTAAAATTGGGATTGAATATGATGGAAAGTACTATCATAACTCAAACGCAGCAAAACATAGGGATAATACAAAGGTACAAGTTTTATCTAAAGACGGAATAAGGTTAATTCGTCTAAGAGAAAGAGGTTTACCCTCATTGTGGATTTGAGTCAATATTTTGGACACTAAAAAGTTAAATCTTAAGCTGTATTCCTAATTCGATCTTCAATGGCCTGT
>NZ_JBHZPG010000027.1:0-74267 GCF_042788005.1 Peribacillus sp. YIM B13472 | reverse complement strand
TGCTTTTTTAATAGTGTGTGCTCACTTAAAATTTAACGTTGGCGCTTTGTTTTGTTCAGTTTTCAAAGAGCAATTTCGTTGTCGTTTACCTCGTAAGCGACTTTTACATCTTACCATGCTTTCAACTTCGTTGTCAACATGTTTTTTTTAATTTTTTTTAGTTATTTTCGTTATTTTCGTTTTGATGAAGCTGCGAAAGCTGATGTCCCGCAGCGACATGTATTAATATAACACCTATATTATTAATGGTCAACATTAAAATTGCATTTTTTTAAAAGTTTTTTGATACCCGATAAAACCGATGATATACCTCGTGCCCTTTTGTCTCCGCTTTGATGACTTCGATAACCTTCTTCTCTATCATATATTCCAATAAAACACCTAGGTCGACTGAATAAAACTTTACTTCCGGATGCTCCATTAGCTCCGCAATCGTCCACGGTTCTTCTTTCGTCCCCATTATTTCAACCAAATGCTGTGAACCCGCATTAGTCCTAGAATAAATAAGAAACTCACTCGCAAGGAATAGAAGCTCCAATCTTTTTTCGAGAGTTTCCTCACTGCTGATCAATTCTTTATACAACTTGAAGATTTCAGGTTCCATATGCTTCACTTGGTTCCAGACCGTAACCTCCGGATAAAAGCCTTGTTCAATTATTTCCAAACGGGCCAAGTGATGCAGGGAATGAACGACATGGTTGTATGCCTCAAGATGATGGCCTTTTTCAAAGAAGCTTTTCCCATCCATGTACCTGCGAATTAACTTTGCGAATTCCATCCCCATCTTTAACTTCCTTCCATAGAAGGGGAACTCACGGATTTCGGTTTTCAAACGGTCCAAATATTCATTCCGGTCAAAAAGGACCTTCCCATTATATATCCAGTCAACCACTTTGCGGTTCGTGCCTAATAGGAGCCATTCTTTTAACTGGTCTTCCTTTACGATATGCAAGGCTGCCTTTTTATCCTGGTAAGTGTAATGTTTTAAAAACACGGCCTCTTCGGCTTCGTCTGCAATTACAAAAAGGATGTAGTCAAATGTATCGGTGATCGGGCTATTATCATCTCTTTTTTCTATTAACAAGATTCCAAGTGTAGATTTTAAACTTGCTCGCTCTTGATAAATCGGGCGAAGGATATCTTCCATCATAAATTCCTCCAAAACCTTTTTTTTTAGATTTTCGACAAAACTCTTCAAATTCCTGCTTATTTCCCTTAACCTAAACTATTTCAATTCAAAAGTAATATGTATCCTTTATTTCTTTTTTGTTCCATCCATTGTTTATGTTATAGTTAAAGTTATATTTTAGGAGGGACAATCCATGGCTAAATATTCTAGCAAAATCAATAAAATACGTACTTTTGCTTTGAGTTTGATTTTCATTGGCTTTATCGTAATGTACCTTGGTCTTTTCTTCAAAACGAATCCTGTTGTCATGACGATTTTCATGGGGCTGGGCCTTTTATTCATAATCGCAAGCACAGGGGTTTATTTTTGGATTGGAATGCTCTCTACAAAATCGATCCAGGTTGTCTGCCCTAACTGCAGCAAACCTACAAAAATCCTAGGCCGTGTAGATATTTGCATGCATTGTGAAGAACCATTGACACTTGACAAAAAGTTGGAAGGCGAAGAATTCAACGAAAAATATAACCGAAAAAGCCTGCATGACTAGAGGAATTCCACTAGCTGAATTCCCTTTCAAGAAGTCTTTAACAATTGTATCATTTCTTGATAACATGAAAAAAAGTTCCAACCAAGTGGAGGAACTTTTTTTAATGCGATTCTTTTTTCGCACAATCCGTACAGTCGCCGTAGATTTCCATCCGATGGTGACTAACATTGAAACCGGTGACTTGTGCAGCGAAATGCTCGACTTCATCCAATGCAGGATAATCGAAATCCACAATTTTCCCGCAAGTTTGGCAAATTACATGATAATGATTCGTCGTCACAAAATCAAACCTTGCTGAAGAATCACCATACGTAAGTTCTTTTACCAAACCTACCTCACGGAACACACGCAGGTTGTTATAAACCGTTGCCACACTCATATTCGGAAACTTGCCTTCCAGCGCTTTATATATATCATCAGCGGTAGGGTGGGACATGGAGCTTATCAAATACTCAAGTATTGCATGGCGTTGAGGAGTTATTCTTACACCGGTATCTTTTAAGGAATCCAACGCTTCTTTTAACTGAACTTCAGACACCGCCATCCACCTCTTTTTCTCATTAAGTATGAATTCTTAAATTATAATATTTATAAATAGTGTACCTTTTGTGCGTTGAATTTGTCAATAATTCAATGGCTTAACCATTCTTTTTTAGTTTATTCATGAACACATTGAATCTTTACCATTTTTACATTGAGTTTAGTATCCCCTGGATAAGTCGATTACGTTGGTGAAGTCTTTTCCAGCTTCCAGGTATTCACGCATGTTTTTTTCGAAAATGGCAAAGGTTCTTGGTAAATATTCTCCGCTTTTACTTGATAGATGCGGTGTGACTGTAACATTCTCCATCCTCCAAAACGGATGCCCTTTTCCCAAAGGTTCCGGATCGAATACATCCAAGATGGCATGGGACAATTCTCCGGCATCCAAGGCTTCGATCAACACTTCATCGTTAATCAGGTCGCCTCGGCCAATATTCACGAATACTGCCGTTTCTTTCATTGCTTTAAAGTGCTCTTTTTGCAGAAAGCCCTTCGTTTCATCAGTACTTGGCAGGACGGATACGATATAATCGGCTCCCGGTATGGCTTCCAATAAATTATCCAGAGTATAAAGTTGATCGATGGATTCCACTGGCTTCCCGCTCCGGTTCACTCCCACCGTCGTCATCCCAAAGGCTTTCCCAAGACGAGACACTTCCCCTCCAATTGCACCGACACCTATAACGAGCATAGTCTTGCCATTCAATTCCCCTACTTCAATCTTTCTATCCCACAACTCTTCCTTTTCATTCTTCATAAGCAGTTTCAATTTCTTTTCATATTGCAAAAGCATCCCTATCGTATACTCGGCCATAGGGATTTTATGAATGCCTCTTGCGTTGGTCACCAGAATGCCACGTTCCTCAATGGCTTTAAATGGCATTAATTCCATCCCTGCACTCATGACCATGATCCATTTCAAGTTCGCCGCTTTCCCAATGATTTCTTCAGTTAAGTCTTCACCATATGTAATTAGGATTTCCGCTTCACGAAGCGGCCCATCGGTCCATCCTTTTTGATAAATGAAGTTCAAATCAGGAAAAGCTTCCATCAGCTTCGTTTGGATACCTTCATTCGGAATGACAGTCGAAAGTATTAACATGTTTATCTCTCCCTTTTAATTAACATAAAAAAACACGGGCTCTATGTGTCCCGCGCAACTTTCTCTGAGGAGGTATTCCCTTAATAAAGCATATTCAGGTGTCCCCTTTTTGAGTTGGACAAAAGCCTTACCCTTATTAAAAAAGGCTTTATTTTAAAGAATTTGGGTTTAATGCATGTAATTCCGGCAAAATGAAAACGCCATCCCTTCTGATCGGGACGTCGTCAAAATAGAGGTCACCACCCCCATATTCAGGACGCTGGATCAAGACCATATCCCAATGTATCGATGAACGGTTTCCATTATCCGCTTCATCATAGGCGAGCCCAATAGCCAAGTGCAGACTCCCGCTTATTTTCTCATCGAACAAGATATCGTCCATAGGTTCCAATATGTATGGATTGATTCCAATTGCGAACTCCCCGATAAACCGGGACCCTTCATCAATATTCAAAATTCGGTTCATTTCAGGGTTACGATTGGAAGTTGCTTTAATGATTTTTCCCTTTTCCAAGTTTAATTCTATGTCACTAAAGGTGATTCCTTCATAGGTTGTGGGTGTGTTGAAGGATATCCTTCCATTGAGACTATCTTTTATGGGTGCGGTAAACACTTCCCCATCCGGTAAATTCTTTTTTCCGGCACATATGATGGCCGGCATACCTTTAATGGAAAAGGTCAAATCTGTCCCTGGTGAAACGATCCTGACTTTGTCAGTCCGTTCCATCAATTGTTTTAACGGTTTCAAGGCCGCCTCCATTTTCCCGTAATCCATGGTGCATACGTTCAACAGAAAGTCTTGGTACCTGTTGAAGGTCATGCCGGCTTTTTGCGCTGATGCGTTGGTGGGATAATTAAGTAAGACCCAACGACGGTTGTTTACATAGAAAAGAGTGGGGGATTTCATAGCCTCCCCTTGAAGTCGGAGCCTCTCGATGGGAACATCAGTCATTTCCACATCGTTTTCTTCCCCTGTGATGATGATGACTGCATCGATATCCGTATATTTCTTCAGAGCCCATTGCGAAGATGTGTCAAGTTGCTCCTTCACATTCCCTTGTAGCAGGTGGCGGCTTATCTCATCGTCTTCGAGTTCTACATATGGATAAGCACCCACTCTGTATACTTCATCAATCAGCTCTTTCAATAATGGTTTCGTGTTGATATGCCCCCGTATGAGGATTCTCTCTTTTGGCTGTAATTGTATCGAATGATGAATCAGCCTGGCTGCAAGCCTCGTTATTCGCTCATCCTTCATCTGCCTGTCCCTTATTTTTCGAGGTCGCGAAGAGTTTCAAGCGCTTCTTCGACGTGGCCTTTGACTTTTACTTTACGCCATTCTTTGACTACCTTACCAGCCTTATCAATCAGGAAAGTTGAACGTTCAATGCCCATATACTCCTTGCCGAAGTTCTTTTTCAATTGCCACACATCAAATGATTCAGCCGCTTCATGATTTTCGTCAGCCAGCAGCAGAAAAGGCAATCCATGTTTTTCAATGAATTTTTCATGACGTGCCGCTGGATCTGGGCTGATACCAATGATGACCGCGTTCAATTCCTCGAATTGCTCATTATGGTCCCGGAAATCACAGGCCTCCGTCGTACAACCTGGCGTCATGTCTTTTGGATAAAAATATAAAACAATGTTTTTCCCCTTAAAATCCGATAGGGAAACCATTTCACCATTATTTGCAGGGAGTTTGAAATCAGGTGCTTTTTCTCCAATTTTAACAGTCATATTGAACCCTCCATTTCTTTCATTATGGTAAGAGTACCCAATAATCGAAAGAAACACAACTTTCATTTATCCTTCCTATCTTTCTGCTCCAGATCGATAACTGTCCGAATCACGAACGCTGCCGGCAGTGTATACCCGATGAAAGCCTGAATGGTAGCTATCATCCTGCCCATACCAATCGGGGCTATATCTCCATACCCTACAGAAAACATCGTCATCGCACTGAAATAAAAAGAAGTCTTCAACTGTTCATAGAAAGTACCATCCAACCGATTGCCCATATCAAGAATCACCGAATGATTCTGAAGCTCGTATAATAAATAAATCAGGGCAAATCCAACCAATATCGTCGCATATAAATTGCCAAGCCACAGCATATCCTCCAGAGAAAATTTCTTTCCTCCCGACTCAACAAGAAATAACGTACGAATGCTCATCACCATGCAAAAAATGATTCCTGCAATCAAGATGTAGAAAGTCATCCCCCACGCCCCATTTCAAAACGCCACTCCCTCTATACATACTCCCTGTCCAAACAATATATTCTTTTTTAGGAACAGACCTAATCCTTATCACCCACACACTCAATAAACGGATACTTTTCCCGAATCTTTTTTCCATGTTGACCCTTTCGGTCGGATATGTTAAGATTGTCTAAATTTTTATAATAGTTTTTATTTTATAAATTTTTAGCCTGCAAACAGTGTTTATAAAGGCAGGTTTTGTAAAATTTCATATGTGGGAATAGGTTCCTAATTTTAAATTAGGATTAAAAGGGAAGTCCGGTGTAATTCCGGCACGGTCCCGCCACTGTAATGGGAGTGTTAGCGCCATCCAATATGCCACTGATCAAAGGATCGGGAAGGCCCGCAGCTAATGATAATCCCTAAGTCAGGAGACCTGCCTATTTCGACAACACTGTTTTAACCTACGGGAGATAGGGAGGTGTTAGGGACCTTATAATTGTAAGGGGCATTCTGCATGCCTCTTATTTTAAGCATTTCTAACTTTCTCTTTTGACGGTTAGGGATGCTTTTTTTATTGTTCAATAAAATGAATGTAGGAGGATGGGAATTTTGAAAAGCAGTAGTTTGGGTTACCCTCGAATCGGGGAAAATCGTGAATGGAAACGTACATTGGAAGCTTACTGGTCAGGTAAAATCGATGAAGCGGAATTTACGGCACAACTAAAAGCAATCCGTTTAGGCAACTTACAAAAACAGAAGCAACGGGGTATTGATATCATTCCTGTCAACGACTTCACTTTCTATGATCAAATGCTCGATATGTCCGTCATGTTCGGTCTTGTTCCTGAACGTTATTCAGCCTATGAAGGCGGCAGCGTTCCCCTTTCCGTATATTATTCAATGGCTCGAGGAAACAATGATGAAGTCGCTTCCGAAATGACGAAATGGTTCAATACGAACTATCACTATATTGTCCCTGAATTAAAACTGCCACAGCTGACTTTAACAGAAAATAAACCACTTGCAGCATATCGGGAAGCCAAGGAAAAGCTAGGGATTGAAACGAAGCCCGTGTTGATCGGACCTTATACCTTCATCTCCCTTTCCAAAGGCTTCAATAAACAAGAGATCCCTGGCATCATCCTGAGCTTGCTTCCCCTATACACACAAATCCTGCGGGAGTTGGAGCAAGAAGGCGTGAAGTGGGTACAAATGGACGAACCTTCTCTTGTTTCATCCATTTCCAAGGATGATATGCAAACTGTTACTTACCTCTACGAAAAACTGAATGAAGCAGCACCAAACCTGAACATCATGCTACAAACATACTTTGATGCCGTGGAACACTACCAAGAAGTCATCGAATTAAAAGTCCAAGGAATCGGTCTTGATTTTGTACATGATAAAGGGAGAAATCTAAGTAACCTTGAAGCATTTGGCTTCCCGAAGGACAAAGTGCTTGCTGCAGGTGTGATTGACGGAAAAAACATTTGGCTATCTGATTTAACGAAAAAAATTCAATTGATTGAGACTCTTAAGAAAAAGGTAGCCGAAGACCAAATCTGGCTTCAGCCCTCTTGTTCCCTGCTTCATGTCCCAGTGACCGTTCGCAATGAATCCGCCCTTTCAAAAGAAGTGAAACAGGCCCTTGCTTTCGCTGATGAGAAACTTGAGGAAATCACACTCTTGGTCAAAGGGAATAATCAAGGCTTTGAAGCAATCGCCGAAAAAGTAGTTGCCAATAAATGTACGGTTCAAACGTTAGCAAGTTCAAATGCACGGAATCATGGGACTGTACAATTGAAAGTCGAAAAGGTTAAAACCAGGACCGCCGGCCGTCACATTCCATTTAAAGAGCGTTACCAAAAACAACAGGAATTTTTCAAATTGCCTTTTCTTCCTTCGACTACGATCGGTAGCTTTCCGCAGACATTTGAAGTTAAACAAGCACGGGGGAAATTCAAAAGAGGAGAATGGACCGCTCAGCAATATGAAACATTCGTTAACGAAGAAATCGGCAGGTGGATCGAAATCCAAGAAGAAATCGGTTTGGATGTTCTCGTTCATGGGGAATTCGAACGGACGGATATGGTTGAATACTTCGGCCATAAGTTAGGCGGTTTCGTCTTTCTGGAAAAGGGTTGGGTACAATCCTATGGATCCCGCTGCGTGAAACCACCAGTCATCTACGGCGACATCCATTTCATCGAACCGATGACAGTCAGGGAAAGTGTATACGCACAATCACTGACGAAGAAGACGGTAAAGGGAATGCTTACAGGTCCTGTTACGATTTTGAACTGGTCATTTGTCCGTGATGATATTTCCAGGGAGAATGTTTGTTATCAGCTGGCGCTCGCTTTGGAAAAAGAAGTCATTGCATTAGAATCCGCTGGAATTAAAATGATTCAGGTTGATGAGCCTGCACTTAGAGAAGGTCTGCCATTGAAAAAAAGCGATCGCGACGAGTATTTGAACTGGGCTGTGAATTCATTCTTGATATCCACATCAAGCGTGGAGGATACAACCCAAATTCATACGCATATGTGCTATTGCGACTTCAACAGTTTCATGGATGTCATCTCCTCCCTCGATGCCGATGTAATATCCATCGAAACATCCCGTAGTCACGGGGAGCTAGCTTCCGCATTCGAGGAAAAAACATATGAAAAAGGTATTGGCCTGGGTGTGTATGATATTCACAGCCCGCGTGTGCCGGCAGTGGAAGAAATGGTCGATATGATTGAACGGGGCATCAAGGTATTGGATAAAGATCAGTTTTGGATCAATCCCGACTGCGGCCTGAAAACAAGGGGTATCCCGGAAACCGTCGCTTCCCTGAAAAACATGGTCGAAGCAGGAAAAATCGTCCGTGAAAACCTTTTAGCCAAACCAACAGGCCAATGATTGAAAAGAACGTTGCCCATCCAACACAGCAGTCACGGACTTTTTTAACCGACCTTGTTTTTCCACCGGATACAAATCATCACAATACCATCTTTGGCGGAAAAGTAATGGCCTATGTTGATAAAATAGCCTGCATTTCAGCTATGCGCCATTGTCGAAAACCCGTTGTGACTGCTTCAAGCGACTCTTTTGATTTTTTGGCCCCCATCAAGACAGGGGATGCAATCAACCTTGAAGCTTATGTCACCTGTGCTCACCGAACATCAATGGAGGTATTCGTGAAAGTGGAGCGTGAGAACCTATTAACAGGTGAAAAACAGCTTACGGCACGCGCTTTTTTAACGATGCTGGCCATTGATGAAGACGGCAAGCCGACAAACGTACCTCAGGTCATTCCGGAAACGGAAGAGGAAAAGCAGCAATATGTTCAAGCACAAGCAAGATATATTGAAAGAAAGAAAAAACGGAACTAAACAAAAACCCCTTCAACATGAATGCTGTTGAAGGGGTTTTTTTAGTTCCCTGCCCCGCGGTACCTTTTCACTCCCTGATTCCATATGAAAACGGATATCACGAAAAAGGCAACCCCGATTACAGGTGTGGCAAATGCATATGCATACCACTCTTCTTTTCTTAGGAAATAAGATGCCGGATAGACACCAACAAACGCGAATGGCAGCACCCATGTAAGGACAAAACGGATGACCTTATTATAAATATCAACTGGATAGCGCCCGTAGTTCCCGATATTGTACATCATTGGCATGATGGATGTTTTCGCATCCGACCAGAACCCAATACTTGCTATCGCAACGAATATGGCTGCATAAGCAAGGGCCCCGCCTATTGCAAAAATGATGAAAAGAATCGGGTCATACCACGCAAGCTGAAGGTCCAATGAAATCCCCGAATAGAATATAATGATCAAACCGGTCACAACACCAAATAACGCTTCTAGTTCGATTCTTTCTAAAATGACTTGAAACAGGCTATGTATCGGTCTTGTTAATATCCGATCCATTTCACCTTTGACGATATAGCGGTCATTAAAATCCCAGATGTTGAAAAAGGCAGAAAAAAGGGCAAATGGGATAAGGAAGAATCCATAAATGAATATGATTTCTTCACGGCTCCAGCCGCTTAAAAATTGGGTATGCCCAAAAACAACTAAGATAAATACCAGATTCACGACCTGATTCAGCAGATCAGATAGGATTTCCATGAAGAAATCGGCTCTATATTGCAATCTGGTTTTCATATATTGACTCACATATTGAAAAAACATCGATACATAAAACATCCCGTCAACCTCCTTGAATAATCAGCTGTTTTTTTGCGACTATCCATAAAAGCTGAATCGGTATTATGAGAATGATGCACCAAATTATCTGCTGTAAAAGCGCCATGCCAATTTCGCCTGAACTGTACCCGTTCGTAAAAATCATGCTTGGTACATAGCTGATCCCTTGAAAGGGTAAATATTTCATCACTTCCTGCGCCCATACCGGATAGAAACTGATGGGCAGCAGCAGACCGGAAAATAAATCAATGATAACCCTTTTAGCCCGGATCAATCCGGCATTATTATATAAGAAAAAGGTAGTGATCCCCGTCAATAAGTTAATTTGTGTATTGATGATGAAGCTGAACAGCAAGGAAATGCCGAACATCCCCCACGTAGCCGGCTCATGCGGCAATTCTATAGGAAATATGAAAGCTACCAGCAGCATTCCTGGAATCGAGAAGAAGAAGAAACGAAATATCCCTTCCCCAAGTCCTTGCATCGTTTTCATGCCTAAATAGTTATAAGGCCGGATCATTTCAATGGCGACCTTGCCGTCTTTAATTTCAGTGGCGATTTCGCGGTCAATATTATTGAAATAAAAAGCGCGCGCCATCCATGCAACTGCGACATAAGTTGTCATCTGCATCCCTGAAAGTCCTTCGATGGAGCTTTTTTCTCCATATATCGCATTCCATAAGAAATAATAGGCACCGATATTAATGCTATAAATTAAAATGCCGGTATAATAATCCGTTCGATACGCAAGCATCATCAAAAAACGCATGCGGATCATTGCAAGATACTTTCCCATGGCCCTCCCCCTTCTTGATAGACACGTTGTTTCTTAATGATAAGAGAGTCAGACAGTGCCTTCTTCGTAAATGTTGCGAACAATCTCTTCAATGGACGTTTCATGGATTTTGATGTCCTTTATTTTAAAATGAGCTACAACAGCCGAAACAAGCTGTGAAATATGATCACTTTCTTCTTTCAACAAGGCAATGTATGTTTGATTTTTCTCATCATAAACCCAGTTAGCATTAAATGGGAGCACCAATGATTGCAATTCCTTCAATGCAATCGGCTCGATGAATTGAAAATGGATCTGTTTTTCCTCAGCCCAGTTATCTTTCAAACTCTGTAATTCCCCATCATAAATGATCTGTCCTTCATCAAGCATGATTACGCGCTCACATAATGCTTCAATATCACCTAAATCATGGGTAGTCAAAAGGATCGTCGTATTATATTTCTCATTGATTTCTTTCAGGAACTCACGAATCTTCATTTTCACGAGTACATCAAGTCCAATCGTCGGCTCATCCAGGAACAGCAAAGGCGGATTGTGGATCAAGGCTGCCGCAAGTTCGCAGCGCATCCGCTGACCAAGTGAAAGTTTACGCACTGGCTTGTCCAGCAAAGGTCCGATATCGAGCGTCTTGATAACATGTTCCATATGATCGTTATATTGTTCATCCGTTACCTTATAGACCTTTTTTAGCAGCCTAAAGGATTCTTGAACTGCAATATCCCACCAAAGCTGTGAGCGCTGACCAAACACGACTCCAATTGTCTGAGTGAACTTTTCCCTTTCTTTATGTGGATTCATTCCATTGACTGTGATTTCACCTGCTGTCGGTTCCAAAATACCTGTCAGCATTTTGATCGTCGTCGATTTCCCTGCACCATTTTCCCCGATATAAGCTACCATCTCACCCTTTTTTACAGTAAAATTGATATCATTGACGGCAGGGACTATCTTATAATTTCTGGTAAGTAAATCCCGGAAGGCACCCTTTAACCCTGCACGGCTTGATGCCGACTTAAATTCCTTCCGAAGCTGTTTTACTTGAATTGCATCACTCATCCTGTTACATCCTCCGTAATCTCTTGTCCTAATGAATTAGTTTATCCAACCTAACCTTTTTAGACAATAAAAATGCTTGGATGCCATATACCATTTTCAGGGCGAAATGATCGCTGTACCAGATACATTTATTAAGGAGGCGAGTATGCTATGAGTATCAAAAGATTATTACTATCCCAAATCGAAAAGGTCGTTTTCGACCTCCGATATGACTTCCTTTATGAAGATGAATACGGGGAATTATTATGCCAGGTCATCCAAAGGGATTCCAGCGGGTCAATCGAAAGCACCCCCATAAGTTTCCACATTCGTATTAATGAAGAAAGAGGAACCGGTCATCTAATCTATTACCAATCCCAGGGCGAAATGAACCGCCAATCATTCGACATCGAAAACCCTGACACTTTCTTGGCCATTCTTACTTTCATAACCGGAGTTTTGGGATCCGACCCCCTTTCCGAAACAAATTGATGGCCCGGAATCCTGATGTTCTAGGGTTGCAGCGGTTCCACCAGGGAACTAATCACATTTCCTAGACTTCGACCCCAGATTTACAAAGGGAAAAGTGCTATGATTAAGAGGAAATATGTTTATATTTATAGGAGGTTTTAAGATTGAATTTTAGTAATTCGGAGCTTTTACATAAAGAGGCATTGGAACATATCGTTGGCGGGGTTAACAGCCCATCCCGTTCTTACAAAGCTGTAGGCGGCGGTTCGCCGGTTGCGATGGATCATGCCAAAGGGGCTTATTTCTGGGATGTTGATGGCAATAAATATATCGATTATTTAGCTGCATATGGCCCGATCATCACTGGTCATGCGCATCCACATATTACGGAGGCTATCATTAAAGCTGCAGAAACGGGCGTTTTATACGGCACACCGACAAAACATGAAGTCAAATTTGCCAAAATGTTGAAAGAAGCCATACCATCCATGGATAAAGTCCGCTTCACCAATTCAGGCACCGAATCCGTCATGTCCACCATCCGTGTTGCCCGCGCATACACAGGACGCGATAAGATCATCAAGTTTGCAGGCTGTTACCATGGACACTCCGACCTTGTTCTCGTCGCTGCAGGTTCCGGCCCGTCCACTTTAGGTACACCGGACTCTGCCGGCGTTCCAAAAAGCATCGCACAAGAAGTCATCACGGTACCTTTCAATGATATCGAGTCATTTAAAGAAGCACTTGATAAATGGGGCACTGAAATTGCAGGCGTGCTGGTAGAACCGATCGTCGGCAACTTTGGAATCGTGGAACCGAGTCCTGGCTTCTTGGAAGAAGTCATTTCATTATCTCACGAAGCCGGATCACTCGTCATTTTTGACGAGGTCATCACAGCGTTCCGCTTCATGTATGGAGGGGCACAGGACTACTTGGGAATTCAACCCGATTTGACCGCGCTTGGAAAAATCATCGGGGGCGGGCTTCCTATTGGTGCCTATGGCGGTAAAAAAGAGATCATGGAAACTGTCGCCCCGCTGGGACCTGCCTATCAAGCAGGTACGATGGCAGGAAATCCCGCTTCCATGCTTTCCGGAATAGCTTGCTTAGAAGTACTTAAAGAAGAGGGTCTGTACGAGGAGCTTGACCGGCTGGGAAAAATCCTTGAAGAAGGTATCCTGATAGCGGCCCGCGAATATAATGTCCCGATCACCATCAACCGCCTTAAAGGGGCATTGACGATCTATTTCACGACAGAAAAGATTGAAAACTATGAGCAGGCGGAAAATACGGATGGCGAAATGTTCGCTAAGTTCTTCAAACTCATGCTCAACCAGGGAATCAATTTGGCACCGTCCAAATACGAAGCCTGGTTCTTGACAATTGCCCACACTGATGACGATATCGCTTATACTCTAAAAGCGGTTGAACATGCATTCAAAAACCTAATATAATAAATCGAATCAGCATAATTATGCATTTTTTATACACCCTCAGGATGTACATCAATCTTGGGGGTTTCTTATTTATCTGTAATAAATCTTTAATATTAGCATTTGAGGCCTCTTCCTACATAAATCCCATCAATCACAGCATCCATCCCATTGTATAAAAAATTGATTTCTGAATATTTAAATGATATGATATGAATACATTTATATACATTTATACACTTTCTTTCAATCTATCAAAACTTGGACAATTGTTCGGGTTTACTAATATTTCCCCCATTAAACACATGCTACAGGAGGTGAAAGGCAGAGAATAAGGGAAACCTTATTCAAGCCGCATATATGGCCCAACAATGGACACCTGCTACATTCAAAGAATTTCACAAGGAAGAACATGATGCCTGCGGTATCGTTTCCTGCATCCAAAAAAAGAAAATCCCTACTAACGAAAACATCTTTGCCTGTATCGACGCCCTAGTTAAAATGAACCATCGCTGCGGCTTCATCAATGGTGAGGGCGATGGCGCCGGCATCCATATCGATATTCCCCGGGCTCTTTGGAAAAAGAAGCTTGAAGCGGTAAATGTCGATCCAAGCATCGTCGATCAAGATTCCTTCATAGTCGGCCACTTATTTTTAAGCAAAAAAACAGAAGCTAACGACTTAAAAATCGAAGTCAAGGAGAAACTGCTCCAGCATGGTCTCTCATTGATATTCGAAACGGATAAAGCCTACCGTTCCGAGGCATTGGGACCGATTGCCATTCAAGAAGACCCAGTGTTCTGGCAATTTGCCTGTTCCTCCACCATCAATAACAACCAGGAGCTTTCAAATGTTCTTTTTGAGCTGACTTCCGACATCGAAAAAAGTGATTTCATCCATGTTGCATCTTTAAGCCAGCATCATGCGGTATACAAAGTGATGGGTGCGGGGGATACGCTCCCTGCCTATTATCTTGATCTTGCAGACCCTTTGGCTGCCTCCACCATGACACTGGGACATAATCGTTTTTCAACTAATACTCTCTCAAGCTTCTTCCGGGTCCAGCCTTTCAGTGTACTTGGTCATAATGGCGAAATCAATACCATCGCCAAATTGCGTGATGAAGCGAAAATGATCGGAGTTCCCATCGCTAAAGATGGAAGTGACTCACAGGATTTAAACAAGACGATCGAGACTTTCATCTGCCGTCATGGCTACTCTTTATTTGAAGCTGTCGATCTTATGTTTCCGCCAATCATCAATGAAATCAAGGAATATCCCGAACACTTACAGGATTTATATACGTATTTAAGGGAAGCATGGGGTCATTTTGCACAAGGTCCGGCAGGCATCATCTCCCGTTTCGGCGATGAAGCCGTGTTCTCTGTCGACTCTTTAGGCTTGCGCCCACTATGGAATATTGAAACGGAATCATCCTATATGTTCACTTCCGAACCAGGAATCATCCCTTCCAGCGAATATACCGGAGATCCGAAACCGATGGGTCCTGGGGAAAAAATCGGTTTGAAATGGAACGGCGACCGTATTGAATTGTACACATACAAGGATTACCAGGATAAAGTATTTGAACTCTTCAATGATCGTTTCGTCCTTTCCAATGACCGAGTCCGCTTACGGCCCCAAGTTTTTGAAAAGGTTATCTCCATGACAAACACGCAAGCCATTCATAATGGTCAATATAAAGCCTTTGGGTGGGAAAGGGAGCATGTGCAATTAGTGGAACAGATGGCCGAAAAAGGCGCTGAGCCCATTCGTTCACTTGGTCACGATGCGCCACTGGCAGCACTTAACCCCCAACGGACCAACATCGCTGATTTCATCAAGGAAAGTGTGGCCGTTGTAACTAACCCAGCGATCGACCGTGACCGGGAAACCGAGCACTTCTCAACAAGAACCATCATCGGAAAGCGTCCTTCCCTATTCGAAGCGAATAAAGCAGGAAATGTCACGGAGCTGCTGACTCCCTTATTGATTGAAGGATCAACGGGTTATGAGTGCTCGTCTATCGTATCGCAGCCAAGCTATGATCAGTTCATTAAATATAACCAAGATCAAAAACTCGTGCACTTCATTTCAAGCACGTTCAAAGAGGATGAAAACATAACGGATGCCTTGACCAGGATAACGGATGAAAGTGTCAATGCAGTGGATGAAGGAAAAACGCTGCTCGTTCTGGATGATGCCCTCGCTCATCAAAACGGCAACCTTTGGCTTGATCCCCACCTCGTGACCTCAGCCGTCGACCAAGCGTTGGTCCGCACGGGCAAGCGCCGTGATTGTTCCATCCTTTTACGTTCAGCATCGCTAAGGTCACTGCATGATATCATCGTTTCTTATGGTCTTGGGGCCAACTTAATCAGCCCCTATTATATGTTCCTTTCCTTATCTTCAGATGACATCAAGGGAGTTACCAATCTATATAACTCCTTGACGAAAGGGCTTGAGAAAGTCATCTCAACCATTGGCATTCATGAGCTGCGCGGCTATGGAAGACTTTTCTCAAGCATCGGTTTACATGAGGAAATCGCGAAATATTTAAATGTGGCTAACTTCTTCGGATCCAATGATCTGGACTATAATTTTGATAAAATCAAGGCAGATGCCATCCAGCGGGCGGAAGATTACGGCAACGAAAAAGAACGGATGGGTAAGACCTTCCATCTATTCCCTAGAATTTGGAAGTCCATTGGAGAAGTTGCTTCAACCGGGGACTATGATGCTTATCGTGAAAAGATCACCGAACAGGAAGAATCCAATCCTACGACGATCCGCCACTTGACATCATTAAAAACTTCAGATGCTTCCATCCCTTCTGAAGAAGTCAGTCTTTCGGTCGGCGAACAGGAATTGCCGTTCGTCATAGCATCCATGTCCTTTGGATCACAAAATGAGATTGCTTTCCGGGCCTATGCTGAAGCTGCCGAGAGGTTAGGCATGATCAGCATGAATGGTGAAGGCGGGGAAATAAAGGATATGCTGGGCAAGTACCCGAAATCCCGCGGACAGCAAATCGCTTCCGGCCGTTTCGGTGTCAATGCAGAACTCTTGAACTCTTCAAATCTATTGGAAATTAAAATTGGTCA
Organism: Peribacillus sp. YIM B13472; assembly: GCF_042788005.1. Taxonomy (NCBI): domain Bacteria; kingdom Bacillati; phylum Bacillota; class Bacilli; order Caryophanales; family Bacillaceae; genus Peribacillus; species Peribacillus sp. YIM B13472. The sequence goes on along the minus strand of NZ_JBHZPG010000027.1, from coordinate 57,693 downwards.
AGGGGCAAAACCTGGTGAAGGCGGTCACCTTCCCGGTTCCAAGGTCACTGCGAAAATCGCAGAAGCCCGAAATGCAACAATCGGTTCCGATTTGATCTCCCCTTCCAATAACCATGATATATACTCAATTGAAGATTTGGCCCAAATGATCCATGAGCTAAAAACGGCAAATGACAAAGCAAAAGTTGCCGTTAAAGTACCAGTCGTTCCAAACATTGGTACGATTGCTGTCGGCGTCGCAAAAGCGGGGGCCGATATCATAACGCTGTCTGGTTTTGATGGCGGAACGGGTGCTGCCAGGATCCATGCACTCGCACATGTCGGTCTACCAGTTGAGATTGGTGTAAAAGCGGCCCATAATGCTCTGCTTGAGTCAGGTATCCGACAGAATGTTGAAATTTGGGCTGATGGTGGGTTAAAAAGCTCGATGGATGTATTGAAGGTAATGCTGCTTGGTGCAAACCGTGTAGGTTTTGGGACCCTTTCGATGATTGCCGTCGGCTGTACAACGTGCCGCGGATGTCACCTTGATACTTGTCATGTGGGAATCGCCACCCAAATTGAATCGGAAGCGCAGGCGAAAGAACATGGGCTGCGCCGTTTTGTTCCACGAAAATTTGATTTAGCCGTTCAAGGATTAACGAATATGTTCAGTGCATTTGCAAAAGAACTCAAATCTTTGACCGGGTCACTTGGGGTGAAGAATCTTCAGGATATCGTCGGACGTTCCGATTTGCTACAGCAAGTTAAAGGTCAACAATCATTGGATTTAACCTATTTATTGAAAAACCTGGATATAACACCGTTCTCCCATAAAGAAACGGCGGCATATTTAAATGAAGGCTCCATGCAGGTAGCCGTTGGCGCTGAATATCTTGATTCGCATGTAGATGATCTGCAGCAATCCCGTAGCTATAGCTCGATCACCTCCGAGCAGCGTGTACTCGGCAGCAGGGTGTCCTGTCACCGCGTTAGGGGCAGATTGGATGGATCATACAAAAAACTTCCTCCCGTTCACCTATCCTACCTGGATGGTTCCATTCCGGGTAATGGACTTGGGGCATACAATACGGAGGGAATTTCAATCAGCGTGAATGGCGGTGCCCAGGATGGCATTGGCAAAACATCGATTGGCGGTAATATTGCCATCTTTAAATCTCCAGGAAAAGATGGGAAGTTCTACAATGGCTCCGTCGGCAAGGGCTTTGGTTACGGTGCACAGCATGGTCTCCTCATTGCCCAAGGCGATGCCGATGCCAGGGCGGGAATCCGGCTTTCCGGAGCGGATATGATCATTGGGGGATTATTGAAACAACCGCTTCCTGAAAAGGAAAACGGTAATATTGCTGTAACTTCCAATATTAAGGGATTCGCCTTTGAATACATGACAAATGGAAGAGGTTTAGTTCTGGGCGATCCCGGCCCATGGATTTGCGCAGGGATGACAGGCGGTGTCGTTTATTTACGGCAACAGCCCGAATCTGGATTAACCAAAGAGGTCATTAAGAAACGGGTTGCGAAAGGGGCAAAGATTTCCATTGAGCCCCTATCCGCAAAAGGCCTGCGGGATGTGACCGAACTTCTGGGCAAATACACGACCCTCTTGAAAGATCATGGCCAACCCGAAGAAGCTGCCTCTTTAGAGACACTGCTACAAAATCCTGGAGAACACTTCCTTCAGGTCGTTCCAGTAAAAGAACAGGCGGATCCTGCCGTATCCACGGAGTGATGCCGAAAATATATTAAAAAAGGCTGATGCTTTTCAATTTGAGCATCAGCCTTTTCCTATCATATACCTCTGGGATAGTCTTCAAACGATGGAAAAACACAGTTGAAAGCAATCAAGAAATTGCCTATCGTTTCTTTATATATTAAACTTGATTTTAGTATTGTAACTCTTAGGAAAATCCTGTATATTACTTTTTGTTTACATCTTCTTATTTTAGTGTAAAGTACTAACAAATAAGTTAGAATACAACTTTAAGCAAAGGCTTATATATAAATAGAGCCTTTGCTTACCACGATCCATTACAACACAAAGAAAGGATTAACCCATATATGAAGTTTGGTGCCCGCATTCTCAAAACAGGAATAGCAATTGTTTTAGCGCTTTATCTATCGGAACTGCTTAATCTTCCTGCTCCTGTCCTTTCTGGGATTGCTGCAATTTTTGCAATACAGCCGACTATTTACCGTTCATATCAAACGGTGTTGGAGCAAATTCAAGGAAATATCATCGGCGCATTGGTTTCTGTCTCCTTCGTTTTGTTGTTCGGAAATGATATTTTTATAATCGGTCTTGCTGTAATGGTTGTCATAACCATCAATTTAAAACTGAAAATGGATAAAACGATTGTCCTTTCCATCGTGACGGTCATTGCCATCATGGAAAGCCAGGACGGGGAATTCCTGAATTTTGCCTTTATTCGTCTCTCATCCGTTTTGCTTGGAATCATTTCTTCGTTCATCGTGAATCTGGTTTTCATTCCTCCAAAGTACGAGGCAAAGCTTTATACACGCATTACAGATGTAACGGAAGACATCTTGAAATGGATCAGAATCAGCACAAGGCACGCTACAGAACACACTTTATTGAAAAAAGACATCAGCCGATTGAAGGCGGAGTTACTCGATCTGGAACATATCTATTCCATGTACAAAGAGGAACGGGAATATTTCAAAAAGAACAGTGTAGCTAAAGCAAGAAAGCTTGTCATTTATCGGCAGATGATCATAACTACAAAAAAAGCGTTTGAAACCTTGAAGAGAGTCCATAAATTCGAGAATGAAGTATATCAAATGCCTGAAGATTTCCAACGGAGCATCTTACAGCAGCTTGATTCCCTGATCCGCAAGCATGAACAGTTGATATTACTGCATATCGAAAAAATCAAGTCCATCGACGAGATTGAAGATTGGAACCAGGATTGTTTAAGTCGTAAAGATCTGCTCGCCCACTTTTTCGAACAGCAAAATCAAGTGGACGAAATGCATGATAATCTGGGCCATCTCTCTGCCCGTCTTGTACCATTGATTTCTGCAGTCATAGAATATGACGAACAATTGGAACATCTTGAAAAGCTGATCGTCAGCTTCCAGTCCTTCCATAAGGAAGATAACGAATTATCTGTCCAGTATGAAGAAGATTAAAAAAGACGGTTCCCGGGAACCGTCTTTTTTCGTCTCTATTTAGAGCAGGCCCCTCATTCAATCATCCAAAAGGTTCTTATCAGCAGCCTTTTCAATCGTATCCAATTTCTGCAAAAGATCCTGAAGCTCATCTTCTGAGAATGAGTTGAAGTTCTTGCCCATCAATTGGTTATGATCCGCAAGGACTCTCCCCAAAATAGCTTCCCCTGCCTCTTTCAATTCAAGATTGATGACCCGGCGATCCTTTTCAGAGGGCTGCCGTTTTACATAATCCATTTCGACCAGCTTATCTACAAATACGGTAATCGCACTTGGCTTTACGGTTAAGAAGTCAGCAAGCTTGGTCGATTTGATCGACCCCTCTTTTTTCAATATCAATAATATGAAAAACTGAGGCGACGTTAATCCATAAGGCTGAAGATTTTTTGCTACGATGGCCCTAAGCTTCTTCCTAATCCGAAAAATCTGCATTTCTATACTATTAGTTACTTCCCATTTAAATTCCAGCCTTCTCACTCCTTATATAGGACAATCCTACCTCTTAAATTTAATTAAATGACATTCCATTGTCAAATTTACTTTCCATATATCCTTAAAACTAAAAAAAATTCAAATTTTTACTATTTCTCTGTATTTATTTCCCACCATTATACCGAATAAATTACATGACAAAAAATAATTAAACTGGTAAACTCTTTACTTAATAATATTAATACTTATAAAAATTAATATTTATTAAAATTAATAAATAAACTATATAATAGGAGGCGGTATCCTTTCTAGCTAATGAACGTTAATCAAAGGGAATACATCATCAATATTTTTGGAGGCGAAACAAGTGAATAGAGGACGTTTAGTTTTAATCAATGTCATTGGTTTGGTTATTATAGTAGCAGTATTAGCCGGTGGGGCTTATTACTATTATGAAAGCACGAATTTCATTAAAACGGATGAAGCGAAAGTGTCGGGAGAGCTTTATACCATCGTGGCCCCCGCTGCCGGTAAATTAGCAGATTGGGACTTACACGAAGGAGACAGTGTAAATAAGAATGACCAAGTTGCCAATGTAACCACCTTAGATGGAAAAGAAGCAGTAAAAACCGCAGCACAAGGTACAATCGTTAAAACACAAGTGCATGATGAGCAGCTTGTTCAAGCGGGTCAAACGCTAGCTCAGACCATCAATATGGATGATCTGTCCATAACGGCTAATATTGAGGAAAAAAAATTGAAGGATATCGAAAAGGGTGACAGCGTCGATATTATCATCGATGGAGATCCCGATACTGTTTTCGAAGGTACATTGGAACAGATCGGTTATGCCACAACGTCTGTCTTTTCAGTGATGGGCAATCAAAACAGCAGCGGAAACTATACGAAAGTCACTCAAAAAGTACCAGTTAAAATTTCCATCAAGGCACCATCCGATAAAGTTCTTCCTGGAATGAACGCAGAAGTGAAAATTTCAACTAAATAAACCGGCTACACAGTTATACAGAAAGGAGGCTTTTCAATAAATGGCTTCTCAAACCATCTCAGTAAATGAAAACAAGGGAATGAAACAGTTTGCCCCCATGTTAATTATCTTAATGCTAGGTTTGTTCATGGTCATTTTGAATCAAACTCTGCTTAGTGTCGCCATGCCGAGGATGATGGCAGAATTCAATGTAGCTGCGACTACGATTCAATGGTTATCAACTGGATTCATGCTCGTGAATGGAGCCTTGATCCCACTGTCCGCTTTTTTAATAGAACGGTTTGGCACGCGGATTTTATTCCTTGCTGCCATGTTTCTATTCACTGTCGGGACATTCATCTGCGGCATTGCACCTAATTTCCCCGTCATCCTTACAGGCCGGCTGATCCAGGCGGCTGGCGGCGGGATCCTCCAGCCATTGGTCATGACGATCATCCTTTTCATCTTCCCTCCGGAAATGCGCGGGAAAGGAATGGGGATATTCGGACTGGCCATTATGTTTGCCCCTGCCATCGGCCCGACTTTATCAGGTTGGGTCATTCAGGAATATAGCTGGCGGGTCATGTTCTACGCAATGGTGCCATTAGGCATGATAGTCATAATACTTGCGCTTTTACGCATGCATAATGTAGCAGAACCAAAGAAAATCAAATTGGATTTATTGGGCGCCTCTTTATCCTTGCTAGGTGTTGCATCATTACTATACGGTGTCAGTGAAGCAGGTTCCAAAGGCTGGACGGATTCAATCGTTCTGGGAACGATCATCATCGGGCTGATCCTATTGACCCTATTTGTGGTTCAACAGCTAAAATCGGAAACACCTATGCTCGACTTCCGTGTATTCAAGTATGACATGTTCGTATTATCGAATATCATTTCCGCCATCGTCACAGTGGCCATGTTTACCGGGATATTCTTATTGCCAATATATTTGCAGACTTTAAGAGGCTTCACACCAGTTCAATCCGGTCTATTGATGTTACCCGGAGCCCTTGTGATGATGGTGATGTCACCCATTTCAGGAGCATTATTTGACAAGATCGGTCCTCGTCCATTAGCACTTTTTGGTTTAGCGATCACTGCTGTCACAACCTTCGAATTTGCTAATTTGACTACGGAAACGACCTATTCGACTTTGGTCATCATCTATGCCATCCGTGCACTTGGAATGTCTTTACTGATGATGCCGATCATGACAGCTGGGATGAACCAGCTTCCTAAGCATTTGAATACACATGGTACGGCAATGAGCAATACGCTGAAACAAGTTACCGGAGCCATTGGTACGAGCTTCGTGACGACCATTTATACTACCCGTGCTTCTTTCCATGGAACTGCTTTAGGAACGGAAATGAGTACGAGTGATCCCGGTTTTGTTCAGAACTTCCAAACAATCGTCCAATCCATCATGAGTTCGATGAATCAAACTAGTGAACAGGCACAGGAAACTGCCATGTCGCTGATTTCTTCACAAATCCAGGGTCAAGCAAATGTGATGGGAATCAATGATGCATTCTTTTGGGCAACAGGCTTCGCAATTGCCGGTATCGTTCTCTCATTGTTTTTGCGTGACGTTCGGAAGGACAAAGCAATGAAAAAAGCTAAACAGGAACATTTGGATGTACCTTTGCTTCCTTCACCAGTAAAAAAATCGGTTTAACTAAATGGGGGAATAAAAATGAAGATCTATGTTGTTTACGACAGTGAAGGTAACCATACGAAAGCACTTGCCGAATCAATAGCTCAAGGAGCCGCTGCGGTTCCTGGGGCTGAGGTTCTCATTGACCATGTAAACGAGGCGGATGTTTATAAGCTTCAGGAAATGGATGCAATCATTTGGGGCTGTCCCGGTCATTTCGGCACCATCAGTTCGAGTTTGAAAACATGGATTGATAAACTTGGGTATCTATGGGCGGAAGGTGCGCTGATCAATAAAGTGGGGGCTGTATTCTGTACGACGGCCACCGTACATGGCGGACTCGAGGCTACCATGCTGAACTTAATCACCCCAATGCTTCATCAAGGCATGATCATAGTCGGCTTACCCGGCACTGTCCCGGAAAACGCCTTATATGGTTCCTACTATGGAGTAGGGATAAGCTGTCCGCCCGGTGTGGATGACAATATCACCAAAAATGACTTGCAGCTTGGAGAAGCATTAGGAAAACGGGTAGCCCATGTCACCCGTTCATTCATAAACGAGCTCTAGGAGGCTTGATTCAATGGGCATAATTCTAATTATCATCGTTGCCATAATAGCGGTTACTGGCTTGATCACATTCAATATCAAAGCCTTATCACCTGAAGATAAGCCGCCGGGTGTCGAGGAAGAGAACTCATTGGAAGAGTCCTCTTTCTCTTCGGCAGATGATACTGTTACCGAAATCATCTCCCCAACAGACAATGATGAATTGAAAATGAAAGATCAGGATTATCGTTTGGCTCTTTCCAAGCTTCACAATCAAAAGCCAAATGATGAGCCAACTGCAGAAAAAAAGCCTAATCTTCGCAAAATGAAAGACGCGGAATATCGTGGTACATTGGAAGACTTCCAGGAAAATCGTGACTGAAACACATCCCCCCAAAGAGGCTATTCGCCTCTTTGGGGGTTTTCAATTACTATGCATAAAAGAGACATTTCCGACCTCTGCCACCGCCTTTAGCTTAAAGATTGACTGCAGGCCTAACTTATTTTTCTGGTTGACAAATATTCACAAAGACTTTAAGCTAAGGTAATGCAACACAAACAATTTTTTAAACTCAGCTTTTGTTGAGAGACGGAATTTTAAAAGGATTTCCTTTTTTCGTTCGTCACTTGCCTTTTTGGCAGGTGGCGATTTTTATTTTTACAGGGGTGAAAAACATGCAACTTTTGAAGTATTCCATAATGGTCTTAATCGGTTCGATCTCATATGGCACTTTATCCACGATGATCAAGTTTGGATTCATGGATGGCCATTCTTCCGGAGAACTGGTCGGCAGTCAATACCTCGTCGGTTGGCTGATTGTCTCCGTGTTATTTCTTTTTTCGTTTAAATATAAAGTTTCATGGAAGAGTGCCGGATTACTTTTAATCACGGGCATGATGTCCACTTTCGTCGGAAAGGCATATGCCGTTTCCGTATCCGAGCTTCCCGCTTCGATTGCCGTTGTCTTTTTATTTCAATTTACCTGGATAGGCGTCCTTATTGAAAGCTTCTTAAATAAAAGACGCCCGGATAAAAATAAACTCATTGCCATTTTCGTTCTTTTCATTGGTACATTATTGGCAGGGGCGATCTTTGGTCAGCCTCTATCTAGCCTAAGCCTAAAAGGCGTATTGTTCGGACTATTGTCTGCATTGCTTTTTGCGCTGTATATGTACTGCAACTCTCAATTCGCTGTTGGGGAATCTTCCATGAAACGGCTGTTTTTCATTGCAACGGGTGGTATGCTGACTGCTGTATTCACGACTAACCCCGTCACACTTGTAACGAATCTTGTCCAAACGAACCTATGGTACTACGGTCTGCTGCTCGGCACTTTCGGTGTTTTAGTTCCTTTCTTTTTCTTTGCTGTCAGTTTACCGAAAGTGGGGGTCGGGCTTGGAACGATTCTTTGTGCTGCGGAACTGCCTTCAGCGATGGTCGTTTCCGTCATCTTCTTGAATGAACAGGTTACGTCACTGCAATGGTTCGGGATGTGCTTGATCATCGTCGGCATCGCCTTGCCTGAGGGAATAAAGCATCTGCCGCATTTCCTTCCTGGAAAAAAAACGCTGCATGAAAAAAGGATTTCATAACGTGCTTGCACAAGTTCGTATCAGAATAAAAAAGAAGGCCATTCCTTTAGCGGAATGGCCTTCTTTTTCATCTTGTATCCTTAAGAATCCAATTGTTGCACTTGAAATAGGTTGTAGTAATTCCCTTGCTTTTTCATAAGTTCTTCGTGTGTTCCCATTTCCGTAATTTCCCCATTATCTATATGAACGATCCGATCGGCATGGGTGATGGTTGATAACCGATGGGCGACGATGATCGTGGTCCGGTTTTTCGCCAAAATATCCAACGCCTCCTGGATAAAGTGTTCACTTTCCAAATCCAATGCGGAGGTTGCTTCGTCGAGAACAAGTATTGGCGGGTTTTTTAAAAATACCCTCGCAATGGCCACCCGTTGCTTTTGGCCCCCGGATAATTTAACTCCCCGCTCCCCGACTTTCGTTTCATATCCTTCTTTTAAACCCATGATGAAGTCATGGGCATTCGCCGCCTTTGCCGCTTCAAACACTTCTTCATCACTTGCATCAGGTCGTCCCATAAGGATGTTGGCCTTAACCGATTCACTAAATAAGATATTATCCTGTAGAACCATTCCTATTTTATCTCTTAGGCTGCGGACTTGATATTTACGTATATCCGTCCCGTCCAATAATACCCTTCCCTCCGTCACATCATAGAAACGGGAAATCAAACTGACGATCGAGGATTTCCCTCCTCCGCTCATTCCGACAAGTGCAATGGTTTCCCCTGGTTTAACATCCAAATTTATATGTTTCAAAACGGGTGGCTCTTTCTCGTCATAAGCAAACGATACATCCTGAAAGGTTATTCGGCCATCCACATGCTTCAGCTCTTTCGCCCCTGGTTCATCGTCGATATCATACTTCTCATCCACAAACTCAAAAACCCTGTCCATGGACGCCAATGTCTGGGTCATTGTCGTCGAGGAGTTAACTAAACGTCTGAGGGGATTATATAGCCGGTCTATGAAACCGACGAAAGCAACCATGGTACCCAGTGACAATTGTTCATGAATGACCTGATAACCGGCAAATCCTATCACGAGGAGGGGGGCAATATCCGTAATCGTATTCACGACAGCAAATGACTTAGCATTCCAGCTCGTATGCTTTAGGGCCTTATCGAGGAAATTCTTGTTCTGCTTCGCAAACAATTCCTGTTCCCTGTCCTCTATCGCAAAGCTTTTGATGACTGACATCCCTGAAACCCGTTCATGAAGGTGACTCTGTACATCCGCCAACGCTTGGGACCGAATCCTTGTATAGGTTCTCAGCTTGCCGAAGAAATGCTTAATCGAAAATGCGTAAAATGGAAGCATGATGATGGATACAATGGTTAACTTCACGTCCATCGTAAACATGATGACTATCACTATGATGATCGTTGCGATATCGAGCCAAAGGTTCATCAGACCCGTGATGACAAAGTTCTTCGTTTGTTCCACATCCGTGATCATCCTTGAAATGACCTCGCCCACCCTTGTATTGGAATAATATTTAAAACTCAGTTTCTGTATATGAGTAAATAAATCATTACGAATATCATATAAAATTTTCGTTCCGGTCCATTGAGCGAAATATTGACGGTAATACTCAATCGGCGGTCTGACTGCAACGAAAATGAATATCATGATGCCCATTGCCCATAAAAGGCGTTCAGACTTCACGGCTTTGGACAGGTCACCATTTCCGATGATGTCATCCACAATATACTTACTGAGCAATGGAAGCAAAAGCGGAATCGCGAACTTTAGCAATCCTATCAGTACCGTCCCGATTATCTGCCATTTATATGGTTTGACGAATTGCAAATATCTCTTAATGCTCCCCACGGATTTCCTCCTTTTCTGAATCATTAAATCCAAATGATAATAAAAGTCCATAACAGTCAATTTGGTATATGCACCATTCAATTATATTTTCCTTTTCGATGATTAACTATCAAAAGGATTTCATTCACTAACTTTCATAACCATTTATAGGAGGTTTAATGGTTCCTGCATTCTTGAAAGATTGAATCAGATGTGTAGGCACGATACATAATGAAAAAGCCTGCCAATTATGCAGCAGGCCTTTTCTATCATCGATAGGTTAAAAAGCGTTCGTACCAACTATCAATAAACTCTGCGGAGAATGGTCCTTTTCGCTGGCGTATCATATAAATCAAATAGTCTACGTTCTGTTTCAATATTGAATCGATGGCATCCGGGTAATTCATTTCTTTCCGATGCCTTTCATATTCATCCTCATCCAGCAAATTAAACGTCATATCTGGGAATACTTTAATGTCCAGGTCATAGTCAATGTATTTCAATGCTCCCGATTCGTATGTGAACGGCGAACTGATATTGCAATAATAATAAACCCCGTCCTCTCTCAACATACCAATAACATTAAACCAATACTTTGAATGAAAATAGCAAATCGCCGGCTCTCTCGTAATCCAGGTCCTTCCATCTGATTCCGTTACCATAGTACGGTCATTCGCTGCTATCACCAGATTTTGGGTCCCTTTTAAAACGGTCGTCTCTTCCCAGATACGATGGATATGTCCATTATGTTTATAGCTATGGATTTGGATTTTTCCTCCTTCGGCAGGAACAATCCCCATTTATCTCTCCCTACTTTCTATAGACACCCTGACAGCGTACTGTGCCCTATTCCGTTTGCAGTTGTTGTGTGTATTTAAAAATATATACTTTTTTCCATTTACCCTATATTCCTTTATTATAGCGATTTATTCATAAATTTAAAACAAAAGTGGCTAATCTCCCAGTGAAAATGTGTAAATAAGTCGAAAAAGTCTGACCATCCACCCATTTTAACTAAGAAATTAGCCGGTTATTTATCGTATGGCAGCCTGTCCTTGCTGAAAATAACGGATGACTTCTTCCGTTTGTTTCTCGAACATATCATGGATACTTTTCAATTCCTGCTTTTTAAGTTGAATCTCTTCCTGAATGGTGACTGCTTCACTCTCCTCTTCCAGGGCAAGGAGTTGCTTCTCTATATCTTGGCATCTTTCGATTTCGGATTGTAAAAGTAAAAGCTTATCCATCGTTTTCAACTGGTTGTTTATAAGCCGGTTAAATTCCTCCATGAAACACCTTCCTAAACTGTATTTTTTCTATAGTATGTATATTCTATTTTTATCCGTTTTCTCCTTTGACATAATATGTAAACACGACGAAACATTTGTCGAATCCAATGTAAGGCAAAAAAAAAGCACCCTTCAAAAGAAGGATGCTTTTTCATCGGCGATTAGCCTTGGCTTTTATTGCTTTGAGATTTTTGGTTTTGTTGTTTCACTTCTTGAACGTTAGTTTCAGAAGCAAACTCTGTACCGAATTGGCCTTGTGCTTGACCTTGACCTTTTTTTTGCTGAGATTGCGCGTTTTGTTGTTTCACTTCTTGAACGTTAGTTTCAGAAGCAAATTCTGTACCGAATTGGCCTTGACCTTGTTGAGATTGCGCGTTTTGTTGTCTCACTTGTTGAACATTAGTACCTGCTTGTGATTTATTCATGTTTTTAGCCATTGATATCACCTCCACGATAATAAGATAACCATTATCCAGGAGTGTTATCCAACTAAAAACATTTAAATTATTCCAGTTACATTAAACAAGCAATGAAATGCCTCCATCAACTATTAAAGTTTGTCCACGAATCATACTTGCTCCATCGGAAATTAAAAACAGGATGGTATTCACCATATCTTCCACCTCGACCATCCGTCCAGCCGGAGTCTGTTCTGCCGCCTCGGCAAGCATTTCATCCCGATTCGGGAAAGACTTCAGGGCATCTGTATCGATCACACCGCCTGAAACGGCATTGACACAAATATTTTTTGCAGCCAATTCGACCGCTAAATATCTTGTCAGGGCTTCAAGCGCAGCCTTGGAAACTCCAACAGCCGTATAATTTTTCAAATAGCGAATGGATCCTAGTGAACTGATGCTGACGATTTTCCCCCCGCCGTTCCTCTCCATTAATTTCGCCGCTTCCTGTGCACAGAAAAGGAGGGCTTTTGTATTGATGTCCATGGTCCAGTTCCAATGGGATTCCTCCAGCTCCATCAACGGACGCTGCACTCCTGAGGCCGCATTATTGATGAAGATATCCAAACGTCCATAATAAGCATCGATTTCCTCGAACATGCTTTTCACTTTCGCAACGTCACCGACATTTGCCTTAACTACAAGGGCTTTACGCCCCAACGCTTCAATTTCGGCTGCCACTTCTAATGCTTTTGACTTGCTCCGGGCATAATTAATAACGAGGTCGTAACCTTCCTCTGCAAGCCTTATTGCCGTGCTTCTGCCTAAACCTTTACTGCTACCTGTAACGAGTGCCACTTTTTGTTCCATTCGTTTATTCATCCTTTCTGAGTAAACACCGAGTAATAAAAATCATTTTTTTTAAGGAGTGTTACTGTTATGTATGTTGGACGTGATATGACAGAGTTGTCGATGATGAAAAAATCGGATTGGGAAAATAGTGAACTTGCCTATTTTCATCACTCCCTTCAACAAATGGTACCTTATTTAAACCAAGAAGGACAGAGTATCCATAGCGAAATCGTCAAAGAAATTGAAAATAGAGGCGGACTTAACAGGCAGGAAGCCGATTATACTCATGGAACGAAAACCCTTTATGATTGATTCTATACGGATATGGCTTTGAAAATCAACAAAAGTAAGAGGATATCTTAGCGGATATCCTCTTTCATGCTCCCAATATCACTAGCACCTTTTTTTAATCACAATTTTTTTATATGACGTTATAGCCATTGCGCAAATCAGGGCTGTCCCCAAGAATGTTAACGAATATAAAGAAGGTGAAATTACCTTACCGAATACCGTTTCATTCTGAAGTGCCCCTGCTTGTTCCCACGCATTTTCAATGTCCGGTTTATATCGGCTCGTTTTTAGGGACCCAACCATTAGCGCACTCCCAAAATATAAAGCATGAATGATGATTGAACCCATGAATGCTTGAATGACTATCCTCATTTCCATGCCCCCAATACCCTTATATTACCACACAACCAAATGAGAGCCTTTATTCAATACGTTCTTTTTCTTTATACGCCTTCATCATTTTTTGGTGGGAAACCGGAAATGCCAACTCCTCCATCTCTGCTTCACTGACCCACTTAAGTTGCTGTTCTCTTAGTGTCTCTTCACTGATGGCCTCTTTGACCACTCCGATATATGTGTCCACTTTCCAAACGAGATGTGAGAAAACATGTTCAATTCTCACAAGTGATTCGGTGATTTCAGGTTTGACGCCATACATTTCCTGAAACCGACTCTCGAAGAATTCCCGCTTATGCAAAAGGGATGAATGGTTTTCGAAGTTCGGATATTCCCAAAGATTTGCAAGCAATCCTTCTGATGCTCGCTTGTGAATTAAATATTCACCTTTTTCATTCTTTAAAACGGCCGCTACAATCGGTACATCCCGCGTTTTTTTCTTTTGGATTTTCACCGGCAACTCCGACTGGACCCCGGATTCAAATGCTAGACAATGACTTTGAACGGGACATAATAGACAGGCAGGCTTACCCGGTGTGCAGATTAATGCTCCAAGTTCCATCAAGGCTTGATTGAATGCAGAGGTATGTTCATGATCGATCAGCTTTCTGACGGCAGCTTCGAATGTTTTTCTTGTCTTCGGCTTTGCTATGTCTTCATATATCATCAATATCCTTGATAAAACACGCATGACGTTTCCATCAACGGCTGGTTCAGGCTTGCCGTATGCGATACTAAGAATCGCACCAGCTGTATAAGGGCCGACACCTTTCAATTTTGAAATTTCCTCGGGATCATCCGGTACGATTCCATTATAGGATGCCTTCACTTCCTGAACGGCACTATGCAGATTCCTTACACGTGAGTAATATCCCAGCCCTTCCCATGCCTTTAGGATTTTCTCTTCATCGGCATTGGCAAAATCCTCGAGTGTTGGGAACCATTCCACAAATCGGTTGAAATAAGGAATCACCGTGTCCACTCTCGTTTGCTGCAGCATTATTTCAGAAACCCAAACACGGTATGGATCCTTATTTTCCCTCCATGGCAATTCTCTTTGTTCTTCGAGAAACCAGGAAACCAAATCTTTTTGAAATTCTTCGATTTTTATTTTTTCTATTGTCGGGATCGTTATTTCTTTCACATCAGTTCCTCCAAAGATGTTAAACTCTTATCAAAAATGGGAATACCTATAGTAGGTCATTCTTTTTTTAATATCATGTTCATATCCATTTATTTGTAACGGGCACGAAAATAAGTAAAAATTTTATTCATTTGATGGTTAATATATAAATACGGTATGATGAGAGAAGACCATTTTTTTCAAATTGTGGCAGGGAGGTTAGTTTTTTGGATACAGGTACTCACTTTGTCATGGGAATTGCTCTTGGAGGTCTTGCCACATTAGATCCTGTCATTGCGCAGAGCCCAGTCACTGCAAGTGCAGTCATAGCAGGTACGATATTGGGATCACAAGCTCCAGACATTGACACCGTTTTAAAATTAAGGAATAACGCTGTATATATTCGAAATCACCGTGGAATCACGCATTCCATTCCCGCTGTTTTACTTTGGCCCTTGATTATCAGCGGAGCACTTTTCGCCATCATACCTGAAGCAAATTACCTTCATCTTTGGCTTTGGACCTTTTTAGCCGTATTCCTTCATGTATTCGTGGATATATTCAATGCTTATGGGACCCAGGCTCTTAGGCCAATTTCATCAAAATGGGTAGCTTTAGGGGTCATCAATACATTTGACCCGTTCATTTTTGGAATACATGTTGCCGGCCTGATATTATGGGGCTTTGGATTTCCTCCAGGCTATTTATTTCTTTCCATTTACGGAATACTCGTCATTTATTACATTTCCAGATTCAGGGAACAAGCTTTTATAAAAAAAGTGGTCAAACGGCAAATTCCTGGAGCAAGGAAAATTCTTTTATCACCGACCATGCGTTTTCACCGCTGGAAAATTGCGGTGATTACCGAAAAGAATTATTATGTGGCACGAGCCGATAATGGATATGTGACGATTCTTGATACGTTCGATCGAGTGCCATTACCTGAAAGTGAAATTCTCGAAGCCGCCAAGAAGGATATCAACTTGGCAGCCTTTCTTTCCTTTTCCCCGGTTTACCGCTTTGAAATTGAACAGATAAAAGAATATTATGAAGTCCGTTTTATCGATTTAAGATACCGAAGCAATGGATATTACCCGTTTGTGGCAGTAGTCCATTTAGACAGCGAATTGAATATCTTGAATTCTTATACCGGCTGGATCTTTAGCGAAGCGAAACTGCAGAAGAAATTGAATATTATTTTGTAGTCGCTGTATATTGAAAAAGAGCTGATTCCAGGGAACTCCTCTGGAATCAGCTTTTTTAATGCAGTCGATTCTGCTGATTTAATAACTGTCGATATTTAGGGTTCTTTGCAATGAATTCGTGGAATTGCTCACCATAGTTATCAATCCAGGTCCTTACAACGCGCGATGTCATTTCTTCTCCGGCATATTCATGCCCAGCCTTTGCATAGGTCGCTTCGAAATCTTCCCATAATAATTCCACCCAAGTCAAAGCTTGCTCATACGTGATGTGTTCATTTTTCTCAAGCAGTATCTTGGTTAATCTTTCATGGTAATCATTCATTAGAACCACCTCATTGCCAATATTTTTACAGAATGAACTATACTGTCCCATACCCATACTAGTTGTAAGCGGAAACGCTTCTTTCTTTAATCTGATGCTTGGAGGAGAAAAATTTGCGAAATAAACAAAAAGGATTCCCCAACCAAAACAATAATAAATTCCAAGGCGAGCCTCGTGCAAAGGCAAGATATGCTTCAAAGCGTGCAGATGGCAGTATTAATACACACCCTCAAGAAAGAATGAAAGCATCAAACGAGCGATCGAATTAACTGGTACACCAGAAGGAATCGGGTTTCTTCCCCGGTTCCTTTTTATTTCAGCATTGAAATCGGAAGTGCTTCTTCCTTACCGCTACCACCTAAGCGGTAACCCCAGGCGAATACGCCATTCATATAATCAATTTTGAAATAGACTCCGGGATCTCCGTCAATTTGATATATTTCACCTTTTTTGAAATCATCCGGATTTAACAAATAGGCCTTGGCCATCGTCACTTTTCGTTCCAATACGGAGTATTCATTAACCATTCCCAATTGCTCTGCTTTTCTCGCTTTTTCAGTCAACGCTGCAATTTCCTGTTGTAGTTCATAGGCGGACAACTTGCTGTATCTTACGTCGCTCATATATATGACTCCTTAAATGAAATATTAATTTACTTCTATATTAAACAAAATTTAGTGATTTGGCTATCTATGCACTTAATCCCCATCAGGATTGGAAAGATAACGCTCAATCAATTCTATTGGAAAACCTTTTCGGTATAATGCCTGCTTCATTTTTTGTTCATATTCGAAGCCTTCATGGTTTTTATATCGGCGTTGCATTTTTTCGGCATGGTGGCAAAGAGAATCCCATTGTTCATCTTCATCCTTTTCAACCGTCACATCTTCAAGTGCTTCATGGATGACATCTCTAGGGAAACCTTTTCGTAACAAGGTTTGTTCAACTTTCAGCCTTAAAGCTCGTTCGGAAATGTTTTTTTCCTTTTTGACCGCTTTTCCAGCAAGTTTCCTTGCATGTTCAATCTGAATATCATAGGGGTATTCCTTCAATGCCTCGACAACCAACTTTTCTTGCACCCCTTTTTCCTTAAGCTCGAGCTTAAGGGTAGTGGGCCCTTTATTGCCTCCATTCACATGGGTCCGTACGTAAGCCTTGGCAAATTCAAGGTCATCTAAATAGTTAAAACTGTATAGTTTATGTATCGCTTCTTTAATGATCGGCTCTTCCGTCTCCTTCTTTTTTAAATAAAGGCGAATTTCCGATTCCGAGCGCATACGGTATGATAAATAATTAAGTGCATCGGTAAATGCTTTTTGGATTTCGTCATGGAATTGTATTTCAGCCAAAAGCAGGTCATCAAGTTCCATACCCTTTTTCAAATGAAATTTCAATAGCACTTCTTCATCTACACTGAAGGCATATTTTTCGTCAACGAAAATGTTATAACGATCTATACGTTTCTTTTGGGTTGTTATTTTTGTTATGTTTGGCATAAATCCACCCCCACCCCTACTTTACCCCTTTACGTTTACCATTTCTATATATAGCATGTCTAAAAATGAAAAAAGAACATGGGCATGTTAAAGTGAAGGAAAGAAAGGGAAAGGAAGTGGTTTTCATGAAAATAGCCATTGCTGGTGGAACCGGTTTTGTCGGCACAGCCCTTATTGATGAATTATCAAAAGAAAATCATGATATATATATTTTGACCCGTCATCCCGAAAAATTTAAAAAACAGACTAATTTGACATATATCGGCTGGTTGACCAAGGAGGCAAAGCCGGAAAAGCAATTGGCGGGGCTAGATGTTTTCATTAACCTTGCTGGTGAATCCCTGAACAGCGGGCGTTGGACACCTGAACGAAAACGCGGGATTGTCGAAAGCAGGGTCGAAGCTTCCAAAGAGATGAACCGGATCATTTCCAACCTGCCCGATAAAGTGTCCGTCATCATTAATGCAAGTGCAGTCGGATATTATGGTATTTCGGACGATGAGACCTTTACCGAAACCTCTGGATCCATTGGTGATGATTTCTTGGCCCGTACTGTTCAACTATGGGAAAAGGAAGCGGCTAAATCACGCTCTTACAGTAAAAGGTTGGTCTTTACTAGATTTGGGGTGATTCTTGGAGAAAAAGATGGCGCACTGCCAATGATGGTCCTCCCCTATAAACTATTCGGCGGAGGAAAGATGGGCAAAGGGAATCAGTGGCTTTCCTGGATTCATATCCATGACGTGGTCCGTGCAATCATCTTTTGCATGAACGATGAGCGGATGGAAGGTCCAGTCAATTTTACGGCACCGAACCCCGTTCAAATGGATACATTCGGGAAAACGATAGGAGCTGTCCTGCACCGGCCACATTGGTTACCCGTACCTCCCTTCTTTCTCAAAAAACTGCTGGGGGAAATGAGCATACTTGTGCTTGAAGGACAAAATGTCCTTCCCACTAAACTTAAAGAGGAAGAATTCACTTTCTCCTTTCCAACCCTTAAAGAAGCTTTACAAAATATCTTGAAAGAAGATTCTCACGTATGAAAGGGTCATTTTAGGAAAAAATAGGGATATTAAGTGAAATGGAGATGATCTAATTGCTCAAAAAACACGATAAAGAGAAAAGTAACTTAACTAGTACCCAAGCGATTCTTTATGCTCGCGAATTTAAAAAAGCAGATCGAGCTGGTGGATATACCGAGAAGAAATCCCGTCGTTAAGTTTGGAGTTTTTTCCCGTACATTTTGAACAGCCACTCTACACAAAATAAGCTGGAGATGATTAGTGAATTCATCTCCAGCTTATTTTTCATTCTAGGGGGCGCTAACATGGGACGAAATAACATACACCATAATCGAGATAAGAACAAACAGAAACTTCCTCAGGTTCCTAAAAACCTGAAGAGTGACGGACTTGACGTTGAATATTCTTCCGAACTGGCTGACCAGGAAGACATCGAGGCACAAGCCCGGGCAAATGCGGCTGACCGCCGTGCTCATAATAGTCGTTAATATGCAGGATAAACCAAACCAAGGGGCTGTAAATCAGCCCCTTATGTTTTCTTTATTTACATAGCTTATCCACAACCCTGTGTATATTGTGGATATATTCTGAAAATACTGACAAACCATAAGTGTAATAACTCACCTTATCACCATGAAAATAATGTTATTTCTGGATAACCCTGTGGATTATGTGGATAAATGGGATGTTATGCTAACCATGCTGCACTTTTGTTGTGGATAACTATTCTCGCTACTTGATTTTTTCCACAGGATTATTATTTATATAATAATTCATCTATATCTGTTACGGTCTTTATTAAATTTCTTCCTTCCAAAATAAATCGCATGCCAAGCAAGTCTAAATGACTTTTACCCCCTAACTTGTCAGTGGTTGTATCGGTTACTGACCCCGGCATTAAAGAAGGTTCCCCAAACTTTTGCCATCAACATTTTCTTCCAAATGTTTACGAAGCAAGAACTTTTGTATCTTCCCGCTTGCGTTTCGAGGCAGCTCATTACAGAAGATATATCTTCTTGGACGTTTATAGTTCGCTAGTGTAACACTGTTTTTACACCAGGTTTCTAAATCGGTTTCCGCAAGCGTTGGGTCTTTGGCTACGATGAAGGCCGTCACCATTTCCCCCCATTGATCATCCGGCTGACCAAGTACTGCACAGTCGAGAACTCCTTGGTGCTCATATAGTGTATCTTCCACTTCACGTGGATAAATATTTTCCCCTCCAGAAATAATCATGTCGTCCACCCGGTCCTTGACCCACAGATATCCATCTTCATCCAGGAAACCGATGTCACCGGAATGGTACCAGCCTTTGTAAAGCGCCTTTTCGGTCTCTCTATCTTTTTGAAAATAACCTTGCATGATACACGGACCCTTCACAAGGATCTCCCCTGTTTCCCCAGGTTCCAGCATATCCTCGGGATCCGATGGCCCTTCGTCATTCGGACGGGCAATGATTATTTCATGATCGGAACAAGCCTTGCCGGCAGAACCCGCTTTCCTAATTTGATCTTCCTCCATTAGGAGAGTGATGGCAGGACCCATTTCAGTCATTCCATAAGCTTGGATGAACTGGATGCCGAGTTTCTCCTGACAGGCACGTACAAGTGTTGGAGCCATCGGGGCTGCTCCATAAAGCCCAAGCTTCAAACTCTGGAATTTGTACTCATCCAAGTTTTCCTGGATGAGCATGTTCCACATCGTAGGTGCAGCAAAAAACTTGGTGATCCCTTCGGATTCAATCAGTTCCATGACCTTTTTGGGATTAAACTGATGTAATATGACATTTGCGGCACCGACCTGTATGCGAGGTAAAAAGGAACAGTGCAATTCAGCACAATGAAACATCGGTGCAGTGATCAAACCGATATCAGAGCGTTCATACTTCATGGCCTCTATTAAAATCTCGGCTTGTTTGACCATGTCTTTATGAAGGTGAATGACCCCTTTGGGACGTCCGGTTGTCCCGCTCGTATACATGATGGCATAGATATCATCTTCGTGAACATCCACTTCATCTGCCTTTGATGAGATACTGGCCATTTTCTGGCGGTAACCTTTTGCATATCCAGGCACATCATCATCAATATACCAAAAAGCCGTTTCCGGAAATCGCTTTTCAACCGCGGCAACGTTCGTTTCCAGTTCGTGTTCGAATAAAACGACCTTTGGAGCGGCGTCTTTCAAGATGAAGGCCAACTCTTCCGGCATTAAACGGAAGTTGATTGGATTAAAGATTGCACCGATTTTTGCACAGGCAAAGAATGCAGTTGCAAGCTCTTCATTGTTGTAAAGGTACGTAGAGACCCTGTCCCCTTTTCGCACCCCTTCCGCTTGAAGTGCCGCCGCCAACCTATTCACCTGCTCATTCCATTGAATGTACGTATAACGGATATTTCTTCTCACGTCGTAGATAGCTTCTTTAATGGGGAATTTCTGAACCGTCTGATCAAAGATATTTTTAATCGTTACTGACATATCATGTTCCTCCTCAAGTAACCACCATCAACAGGAAGAGTTCAGGCAAAGCCTGCCGATGGTCGGCTTCATCCCTTTTTCAGCTTTTACTTTCGTGCGAATTACGAATGTTCATAAATGGATAATCCGGCTTCAGTCCAATCTTTCAATGATGGTTGCATTTGCCATGCCGTGGCCTTCACACATTGTTTGCAGCCCATAACGGCCGCCCGTCCTTTCTAACTCATGGATCATCGACACCATCAATCGGGCCCCGCTTCCGCCAAGAGGATGACCCAAGGCAATCGCCCCGCCATTTGGATTCAGCTTCTTGTGGTCTGCCCCCGTTTCTTTTAGCCAGGCAATCGGTACAGGAGCGAAAGCCTCATTCACTTCAAAGATATCGATATCATCAATTGTAAGACCTGCTTTTTCCAAAGCTTTTTGGGTGGCGGGAATCGGTCCAGTAAGCATCAGGGTGGGATCTGACCCGACAACAACCCGTGTATGCACTTTAAAGCGCGGTTTCAATCCAAGTTCTTCGGCTTTACTGCGTTCCATCAATAATAAAGCGGCAGCACCGTCACTGATCTGACTTGAGTTCCCTGCATGGATTAAACCGCCTTCTTGAAAAACCGGTTTCAATCCAGCAAGTACTTCAAGCGTAGTTCCACCCCTTGGTCCTTGATCTTCCGTAACTTCGATTTGGTTTCCTTCTTTATCAGTACCCGTTACTGATATCACTTCACGGTTAAAATGCCCTTCCTTTTGAGCACGTATTGCTTTGGCATGACTCTCAACGGAAAACTGATCACAATCTTCCCGTGTTATTCCCCACTTATCGGCGATTCTCTCAGCTGACAAACCTTGGTTGATCACCTCATACGAGTCCATATACTTTTGGCTTGTTACAGCACCTTGATAATTAGACCCCATGGGAACTCGTGACATGTTTTCCACACCACCGGCCACTACCACATCCATATCACCTGACAAGATGGCCTGGGAAGCGAAATGGACTGCCTGCTGACTTGATCCGCATTGACGGTCAATCGTCGTTCCCGGCACTTCAATCGGAAATCCGGCAATCAGTGCAGCGACCCTTGCTATATCACCGGCCTGTTCTCCCGACTGTGAAACACAACCTAAAATGACATCATCGACAATAGCCGGATCGATGCCCGCCTTTTCAATCAGCTTCTTCAATACTTCCCCTGCCAGATCATCAGGGCGAACGTCTTTCAAGACACCGTTCCTTCTGCCTACTGGCGTGCGGATCCCTTCAACGATAACCACTTCCCTCATATACTCTCTCCCCTTCTCATCCTTTTATTATAGACCCAGATTCTTAGCGATGATTTTCTTCATGATTTCATTTGTCCCGGCATAGATGCTTGCTACCGGAACATCCCGATACCTTCTGGCAATCTTGTATTCCTCCATAAATCCATAGCCGCCATGGAGCTGCATGCATTCAATGGATATTTTTCTGGCAGTCTCCGTCAAACGCCATTTTGCCATCGAAACTTCCGTTACAACCTGTTCACCAGCCATATGTTTGGCGATCAATTGATCTAGGAAGGCACGCCCCATTTTGATTTCCGTTGCCATTTCCGCGATTTTGAATTGGGTATTTTGAAACTGACTTACGGATTTTCCGAACGCTTCCCTGCCCTTCACGTACTCAATCGTATCGGCTAGCATATCCTCAGATGCGGTTTGAGCACAAATTGCCACCACAAGGCGTTCCTGCTGCAGTTTTTCCATTAAATAAGTAAACCCCTTGCCTTCTTCACCAAGCAGGTTTTCCTTTGGAACACGGCAATCCTCGAAGATGAGTTCTGCTGTATCCTGACTGTGCAAGCCAAGTTTCTTCAGTTTTCGCCCCCTGGAAAATCCGGGTGTATCCCTTTCAACCACGACTAAGCTAACGCCTTTATGTTTCGGAACGGCACTTGGATCCGTTTTACAGGCAACGATGACCAAATCCGAATGAATGCCATTTGTGATGAATGTCTTTTGGCCATTTAATATGTAATGATCTCCATCCAAAATGGCAGTCGTTTTAATATTGGCCAAATCCGAACCTGTGCCAGGCTCTGTCATGGCAATGGCTGTAATGATTTCCCCTGTCGTGCATTTAGGAAGCCAGCGCTGTTTCTGTGACTCATTTCCGTATGCGGAAATATACGGAACGGTGATGTCACTGTGAAGTCCGAAACCAATGAAACCAGAACCGACTCTTTCCAATTCTTCATTAATTATGACAGCAAAGCCCCAATCTACCCCGGAACCCCCATAATCTTCTCCAAGGTCCGGACATAAAAAACCCTGTTCCCCCATTTTCACCCAAAATGACCGGGGAATGATTCTCTCTTCTTCCCATCGTTCATAGTTGGGAACTGCTTCTTTCTCTAAAAACTTTCGGAATGACTTACGGAAAATTTCATGATCTTCACTTAGGTATGGATGCTTCATCTGTTTTCTCTCCTCTCCATTTCTTTGTCGGAGGCTCTTTTTCCAGATTTATAATGGATTGCCCTGAAGGAATTAACAACTTACCTGGGTGACATTCTAATGGCCCCATCAAGCCTGATGGTTTCCCCATTCAGCATTGGATTCGTTATGATGCTTTCCGTTAGTTTAGCGTACTCATCGGGATACCCGAGCCTTGGTGGGAATGGCACGGTTTTACCTAATGACGTCCTAGCTTCTTCAGGCAATGAATCGAACATCGGAGTATGGAATAGACCGGGTGCAATCGATACTACACGTATCCCTTTGGTGGCAAGCTCCCTTGCGATCGGCAAAGTCATAGCAACAATCCCCCCCTTAGAGGCACTATATGCAGCTTGTCCGATTTGTCCTTCAAAGGCAGCTACCGAAGCTGTATTGATAATGACCCCACGCTCCCCCTCTTGGTTCGGTACATTTCCGACCATTTTTTCCGCCGCAAGCCTGATTACGTTAAACGTACCGATCAAATTGATCTGAACGACACTTGAGAACGCTTTCAATTCATGTATACCTTTTCTGCCTATTACCTTCTCTGCAATCGCAATGCCTGCACAGTTGATGACCGTATTGATGCTCCCGAATTTTTTCATTCCTTCATCCAATGCTATCGATACGCTTTCCTCACTAGTTACATCCGTTTTAATAAACAGCACTGAATCTCCCAATTCCTGAGCCATTTTAGCGCCGTTTTCTTCCGAGAGGTCAAATATGACCGCTTTTCCACCTTTTTTAATGATGTTTCTTACTGTCGCAGCTCCCAGACCTGAAGCCCCGCCTGTCACAACTGCAATGGTTTCTTGAATTTCCAAATTCGCACCCCATTTGTTTTCTAGAATATATATTCATCTCTCACTATCATCAAAACCTATTTTCAAGATTAATTTCACCGCTTGCCTGTTTCATCGTTCACTTTCAAGTCATGAAGGGTTTCGGTAAAGCCTTTGATTACCTGTTCAAAATCCTGCTTCAACCCATCCAGCTCTTTAATGCGTTCATTAATTTCGTTTAATTTCTGTCCTGCCGTTTCAATCGTTTTTTCCAATTGCTTAATGCCTGTCCTATCCTTATCGAATAAAAGGACTATATCCTTTATTTCCACTAACGAAAAACCATACTTCTTACCGCGCATTATGATTTTGAGCTGTGCATATTCTTTCTTTCCGTAAACTCTTTTTCCCGATTCGGTACGCTTTGGCCTAAGCATACCCAGTTCCTCATAATAACGGAGGGTCCTTGTCGTCAATCCGAATTCTTTTGCTAACTCAGAAATGGTGTACATGCTAAAACCACACTTTGCAAAGGGATTATTTACCTTTATTCTAACATTGACGTTAACGTAAACTTCAATAAATATTCACAAAATTTATAATATATGAAACTGCATGAAAGATTTATATTGATATACTAGGAGTATATTCTTTAAAAGAAGGGAATGATCGATCAATGCTATGTTCAAAAATATTAGTTGCTTATGATGAATCTGAATTGGCACTTAAATCTTTAGAAAAAGCGATTGAATTAGCGAAGCTGGATCCCGCTATCGAAATCCAAGTGCTTCACGCTGTAACGCTGCCGATCAAACCAAATATATATGGCAATGCCTTTCAGGAAATTGAAGAATCCATGCTCAAATATGGCAAGGAAGTGATTAAAAAAGCGGAAGCGCTTTTATCCGAAATCCCGAATGCATCCCAGACATTTGTCGTAGAGGGTTCAGCCATCACGACTTTATTGGAACATGCAAAATCCCAGAATTGTGACCTTATCATCATGGGCAGCCGCGGATTGAGTGGTTTCAAGGAATTCTTAGGCAGCGTGAGCCACTATATCGTTCAACATTCCCCAGTGCCCGTCTTGTTGGTCAAATAAAATTTACGGCAGATACTCTTGCCAGCCCTTTCATAAGCTGGGTTCCCCTTTGGAGTCCAGCTTTTTCATGCGTGCATGAAACCCCAGCAAAACTTATCATGTTTTACAAACACTTCCGTTTACGGGTAAAATGAAACTAATTTTAAACGAGGATAACAGGTGACGCAATGGATATTAAACATTTGCAATACTTTATAGAGGTAACCAATTTCAATAGCTTCACTCGGGCTGCCGACCATTTATTCATTACCCAGCCGACCATCAGCAAGATGATTAAAAACCTGGAAAACGAGCTAGGTGTTGAGCTTTTTGATCGTTCACGTAAGCAACTGATCTTGACCGATGCAGGCAGGGTTGTCTTAGAGCAGGCAAAATTGATTGATAAGGCCTTTCACAATTTGGAAACGGAAATGGACAATTTATTAGGTTTAAAAAAGGGACATATACGCATCGGGCTGCCGCCGATCATCGACGCTTCTTTCTTCCCCCGAATTCTTAGCCGTTTTCACGAGGACTATCCCAATATTACCTTTCAATTAGTAGAGGATGGTTCAAAGAAAATAGAAGAATCCGTCCAAAATGACTTAATTGATATAGGAGTAATAGTCCTGCCAACCAACACCGCACATTTTCATCATTTTGCTTTTTTGGAAGAAGACATCAACTTGATTGTTCATCCCACCCATCCGCATGCTTGTAAGGAAGAAATCGATTTGGCCGACCTGGAAAACGAATCTTTCATCTTATTCAATAAAGATTACGTCCTTCGAGATCTCATCATTTCATCCTGTAATGAAGCTGGTTTTTCTCCACATATCGTTACTGAAAGCTCACGCTGGGATTTTATTGAGGAAATGGTCTACTGTAAACTTGGCGTTGCTCTATTACCGGAAAGTTTATGCCATCATGATGAGCGCGTAAAGACAATCAAGGTTAAAAACCCCTCCATCAGTTGGAATTTGGGTTTGATATGGAGTAAGGACCATTACCTTTCATACGCTGCAAAAGAATGGCTGAAATATACGAGGGAAGCGTTGTCTCATAAGTAGTGAATTATCTAGCATGATTGATGTAAGCACTATCATAGATTTGGGTTATGCACATGATAACATTTAACCATTTTACAAGGCGTTACGTCGGGGGTAGACTAGTATAAGTAAAAAGCACGGTAAATGCTGATGGATTCAATATATTCTAAAAAGGAGATATTCATGATCACTTTATCTAGTGTCGATGAGTTACAGGCAACAGAAGCAGCTCTGGAGAAAATTAAATATTCATACCCCGAACTATTTAATAAACTGCTCCATGTCGTTGCCTTAACACGGGCTCTTCAATTTAAATATCAATTTATGGGCACATTAATCATGGATGAAAACCCTAACGAATACACCCCTGAATTCGTTATGCCCTCCGTTATCGGATTATATATAGAGGAAGTTCAAAAGTTAAAGGATGATCCGAATATCCAGGTATTACTTCAGACCTTCTCCCAATTTAAAAATATTGGATATGCCAAAATCAGTATGCTCGTGCTCGGTAAAAGCCCTGAATCGCTTTTAGGCGCTTCCTATATCAAATGAAGCCCCCTGATATGCTCCGAAAAAAAACCTCCCATTAAGGAAGGTTTTTTTCTTTACGTGTAATTAAAGCACTTTACTCAAAAAGGCTTTAGTTCTTTCCTGCTGGGGATTATTAAAAATCTCGCTTGGAATATTTTCTTCAATAATATAACCTTCATCCATGAAAATCACGCGATCTCCAACTTCTTTTGCAAACCCCATCTCATGGGTCACAACTACCATGGTCATGCCTTCCTTAGCCAGTTGCTTCATGACCTCAAGAACTTCACCTACCATTTCCGGATCTAGAGCGGAAGTCGGCTCGTCGAATAGCATGATTTTGGGCTCCATCGCCAACGCCCTGGCAATTGCGACGCGTTGCTTTTGTCCCCCCGATAATGAATCCGGATATGCGTTCGCTTTCTCGGCAAGTCCCACTTTCTTAAGCAGCTCCCTCCCTCTTTGGGAAGCCTGTTCTTTGGATATTTTGCGGACCTTTATAGGCGCAAGCATTATATTCTCAAGAACAGTCTTATGTGGAAATAAGTTAAAATGCTGAAATACCATGCCAACTTCCGTCCGGACTTTATTGATATTGACCTTCTTGTCTGTCGTATCAAGCCCTTCAATGAAAATATGGCCACCCGTTATTGTTTCAAGTTGATTGATACACCTGAGGAAAGTGGATTTACCCGACCCAGATGGACCAATCACCACGACTACTTCCCGTGGGGAAACGATTGCATTGATATTTTTCAATACATCATTTTCGCCAAATGACTTCTTTAGATTCTCCACCTTGATCATTCTGTTTTCAACCTTCTTTCGAGTCTATTTAATACGAAACTTAAAATGAGGGTCAGGAATAAATAGATGAAGGCACACGCCAAGTATGGCTCCCACACTTTAAAGTACTGGCTCCCCATCGCTTTCCCCCAATACATCAATTCCGGGGCAGCAATGACACAAAGCAGGGATGAATCCTTCAATAATACGATGAATTCATTTCCTAACGGAGGAATCATTCTTTTGAAAGCTTGAGGCAATATAACATGTATCATTGTTTGGATATGAGTCATTCCCAATGAACGCGCCCCTTCCATTTGCCCTTTATCGATGGATTGAATGCCCGCCCGGAAAATTTCGGCAATATATGCGGCTGCATTTAAAGATAAAGCAATGACACCGGCAGTAACTGCATTCGTTTCCCCGGTAAAAAAGGGCACAATTCCAAAATGGATTAAAAAGATTTGAACTAAAAGCGGTGTTCCGCGAAAAACCGTGACATAACAGTAAAATGGAAAGGCAAGCACTTTGTTTCTCATGAGTTTCCCTAAACCGATCAATAACCCTAAAAAAGTTCCGATGAGGATGGAGGAAACCGACAGCCCTATTGTAAGCAACGTTCCTTTTAATAAGAAAGGAACATATTCAAAAATAATATCCCAGCGAAAACTCATTTTGTTTCCCTCCTAAGACCAAAAAAACTGCGTAACTTCACACGTAAAGTTACGCAATCTTTTACTATCCTTTTGTTTTTATTGTTGTGCTTTCAACGTTTCAATATCTGGATCAGTACCAAACCACACTTTATAGATTTCTGCATATTTCCCATTTTCATAAATGGCATTCACGGCTTTATCGAACTCCGATTTCAAATCACTGCCTTTTGGGAACATAAGACCATAAAACTCCTCATTGAAGCTTTTGCTATCTTCAACGACTTTCAGTTTTTGATCGGGGTTATTTTTAACATATTCTTCCACAACCGTATTATCAGCTACGACAGCCGAAGCTCCGCCTTTTAGTAATTCCTGAATGGCCAGGTTATTATTTTCGAATTTTTTGATATCCTTGTGATTCTTTCCAAGGAGTTTCTCTACCGCTTCCTGTCCAGTAGTACCAGTCTGAACGGCAATGACGTTTCCTTTCAATTCATCTCCTGATTTTATATCACTATTCTCAGGAACGAGAATCTTGTTTGTGGATAAGAAATACGGAACAGAGAAGTCATAAGATTGTTTTCTTTCGTCATTCACTGTAATCGCAGATATGGCGACATCCGCTCTCTTACCTTCGATTTCAACAAAAATCGGATCCCAACCAACAGTTTCCAATTTAACTTCATAACCCGCTTCTTTTGCAACGGCCTTGATGAAATCAACATCGAATCCTACAATTTTATCTCCTTCAAGATATTCAAATGGGGCATAGTTGGCGTCCGTCACGATCCTGAGTGTTTTCCCATTGGACTCTTCTTCTTTACCAGTTGTCGAGACTTCCTTACCCTTCCCGCATCCTGTCATGACTAGTAACAAAGAAGCAACCATGGCAAACACTAAAAAAGAAACCTTTTTCAAAATAATCCCCTCTTCTCTCTCGTAAACTCTCTTTTTTTTAAAAAATCAGATAAATCTAACTTTAGAGAACTTTCAGTATATTCTTTTAAGAATATTATACGTTTATTTGTTTTTTTATGCAATAAAAAGTCGATACATAACTTTAGTAAAATAAAATTTTAATCAATTAACTCGGTAAATCAAAAACGCAACTATGCTCTAATAAGGAAAGGTGCACCCTTTTCCCCTTTACTCGAATTAATGGATATTATATTGAAAACAGTTAGCGCCATCTTTCAAAGGTTTAATAGAACAAAAATAAGCAGCGGCCATATTAGCGTGGCTGCTGCTCAAATGAATATTATGTGACTTCCATATTCCCCTCTTCAATATCCAACATATCCAACAGGAAGATGAAGATCGGTATTCCGATGATCAATCCCCATATCCCAAGGAAATGCTCGGAAAACAATAGGATGATGAAGGTGAAAAATGTTGGAAGATTTGTTTTTGCCGACATGAATTTCGGATTTAAAATATAGCTTTCAATTGCATGGATCACAACAATCATGATAAATACAGCAATCACTTTGGGCATGCCGCCGATACTATAGGCAATCATGCTAAGTGGAATGAGGGAGATGATGACCCCTGCAACCGGAATCAAACCCAGGAAGAAAATCATGATCCCTAGACCGAGCAACTGCGGGAAGCCAAGAATCCATAAGAAAGTGACAGATAGGACAGCATTCGTGATGGCTATCAAGAACTGGACCTCAATAACCTTTCCGAATGAATTGATGAATTTGACGCCAAAGTGGCTTAAGTTTATAAAGAAAGATTTAAATTTGGCCCGCTTGAATTTAGAAGTGAAACGAATGATTTTATCTTTTTCCAATAAGAAAAATAGACTAAGCAACATGGAAATGAAAATTTGAAATGCCAGTTTACCGAAATCGGATATATACAGATAGAGTGTATTCATCTGTTTTTGAAGATCGAGCGGCGATTCCAGCTCGTTCATTATATTAATGGCATATTGAATGACCCTACTATCTGGTGGATGTTGAAAGAAGAAAACGATCTGTGTCACTAATTCCGTGAATTGCAGCGTAATGACCGGTAGATATTTATAAAGTACGATGGCTAAACAAGAAATGACGACTACATATAAAAAGCTTATAACAACCTTGGAGTTGATATGCATCACTTTATTCAGCCGAAACATGATAAATTGCTCCAGTCTTCCCATCAAGAAAGTGAAAACAAATGTGAATAACACGATATTAACCATACTACCGATGCTTATTAAAAAGAGGACTAACACAATTAATGTAATTAACCTTGAAAAACCTTCGCTTTGCAAATACTCTTTTACCACTTACCTATCTCCTAACTACCGTTCTGCCGTGATAATTCCTTTACCTTTCATTTTACACGGAATTGAGGAATTCTACTACAATTACCTTCAATTGACAACAAAATTATTTGAATGATCAGTAAAACCCATGATGGAGACGCCGTTATAGACTTTTTAGAAAATTCAATCTTTTACCCCAAGCCATTTCTGCATGAAAAAACATCTGCCAAATCGGCAGATGCTAATCTTCATCCTTCACATCGATATCTTCGGGGATGGGTTCGTTATAATAATCCGCTAAATCCTTCTTATACTTCTCCATCTGTTCAAAATGCATATTAAATTGATCTTTAAAAATCAAATGCTGCTCACCATCATGAACGGTACGAATTTTATTTTGAACGATCAAACTTTCTATATAAGATTCCGGCATCGATAGATATTCCGCAGTCTCTTTTACTGTCAAGTACATGCCTTCACCCCTTTTCCTCTCTAACTATACTAGATATGAAGCATTATTTGAAGTGCTTGGTTTTTGATTGAAAATCCCTTGCATGACAAGCAAAGGACGAAACCGTTTCAGGGTGTTGGCATGCAACGACCACAGCTTAATCGAGTTCCTTAAATGGAACATTTTAGGCAAAAAACTTACAATCCCTTCCAATAACATGTAAGATAATATTAAAGTAATATATCCATATATTAAGAGGAGTGGACAAAAATGACTTTCTTTTATGTCATTCTTGCGGCAATTTTTGCTGTTTTCCTGGTCAATTTCGTTAAAGGGCTAAGTGAACCGGCTAAATTAGAACGCTATCAAAATGAATTCCGTAAATACCATTCTGAAACTTTAGATCTGCATGCAACGGAAATCGTTTCAGAAGCATTGATAGAAAAGCTTAATAAAGCACTGGATTTCAATTATATGGAAAAGGTCAATACTGAATTCCGCCTGAAGCATCCACGGGACTCACAGATAAAGGTCAATCAGGCATGGCGTGAATTGAAACGCTACTTGATTATGGCTGCAGTGTTTGGAAAAATTGAAATGTTTAATTCAGTCATCGATGAGTTGTGGCATATCATGCTGAAAGATAGACGGGAATATGATGAGTTTTGCCAATCTTTCATCGGTAGGACCATTCACCACCATCCTCATTCAGGACCTGTTTTCAAACCTGAAGAACGCACTCTTTTTGACTTTTACTATGTACAGCTATTTACCGTGGATTCCCATTCCATTCAAAAATGGGGCAAATTTTTCAAACATGATAAAGGGCAAACGCTTCTCTGCGACTTTGAAACGTTGGAGCTGGAGCAGTTAAAAGAGAAATATATGCGGAAACCGACAAGTATGCAAGCGGAACGGACCTTTGAATCTTTCACTTCCCGATTTAAAGAAAATCGCCCCATGACAGAATTGAATTGGCGGAAAACGTACGAACAGACGGACTACGCAGCTCCTGCCTATTTCACTTATGCAAGCACTGATGATTTTGACAGCGAATTTAAAGATATTTTCGGGAATGAATCGAACACAGTTTCCTTTGGATCCGGCCATGCCGATCATGGTGGTCATAACGGTTCCCATGACAGCAGTTCTGATTCGTCTTCA
Source organism: Peribacillus sp. YIM B13472 (assembly GCF_042788005.1). Classification (NCBI taxonomy): domain Bacteria; kingdom Bacillati; phylum Bacillota; class Bacilli; order Caryophanales; family Bacillaceae; genus Peribacillus; species Peribacillus sp. YIM B13472. The sequence goes on along the minus strand of NZ_JBHZPG010000027.1, from coordinate 25,361 downwards.
AGCTGTTCTTCATGCAGTTCTTGTTCCTCTTGAGCTTCTAAAGCGTTTCAGTTTGTATGCACAAGCATATAAACTTGATATGATAATGAGATACGAAAATTCAGACCAGTTTTTATATAAGCAAATATGGAAAATAAGAAAAAAAATACTAGGCTTAACTGAAAATCGAGCGAAACCAATTGGAAAAATACAGAAATGTCCTTTCGCCATTTTTAATTAATGTTCTGCAAACTAATATAGATCAGTGGGAAATGGAAATTCATGTTTAGGAAGAGGAATTAAAAAAATCAGAAAAAGAGAAAGAGAGTTTTTAAGTGCTCTCAGTTTGTAGACAAAAGGGGTTCGGAATTTATAAATTCCGAACCCCTTTTTGAGATTTCCTTTGAATTTTTTTTCCAAGGTTAAGAGATTGGGCATCTGACGCATTTCATTTCCTTCTTCATTAATTCCACCGATTGAACCAATTCTTGATCCTTTGTTTATTTTTCTCAAGAACCTCCTTCGATGTCCGGTTGTCTTTTTGTTTTTTCCATTCAAAGAAAGATGCAATTCCGATAAGCAGCGCTCCGCCGATGATTAAATACAGCCACCATGGCATCTCGCCCCACATCGAATTGGTATTCATATAGACATTGAATAAAATGGTCCCAGTTCCAGCGATGAAATAGGATTTGTATTTCATCATGAATCCAAAGAGCATTGCTGCCAATGACACCGTGCCGATAATGAGAGCATCATATAAGGTGTTTCCTGCCATTGCATCAATGATCAAGGCTGAAAACAAGAGGAAAACAATACCACTCTCGATATATTGTGTGATTTTGCCTTTAACAAAGATTTTCCTCAGCAGAGTGGTGCTGACAATGAACAGCGGCAGAATGTTCACCTCCTCTTCAAGTACAGGAGGTATCGTGAGCTGACCGACAATGACCCAATACGGATATAGACTGAACAATATCGCTGCAGCCATCTGGGAGTTTCTTTCCAACGTTCCTGTAGTCGCGCTTCTCATCAAAAAGAAATAGGCCGGAATCAGAAGTGCCACGAAGATTTCCAAAATGAAATGTGCTGGTCCTTCCGTCAAAACATCCATGTTCATGGCAAGAAGAAACAGCAGACCATAGACTCTGTAAAAATCCAATTGAAGTCCTGCCCCGTCTTTATACAGCAAGCCTTTAAAGAATTTCCTGCTTAACAGTACCATCACGGCCGTACACCCAAAAAGGACTGCCGCCCCAACGAAAGGCTGTAATGTGTCCGCGTAGATGGTGATGGTCCAATACGGATACAAACTGAGAATTCCCGTCAGCCAAACGTAGATGCCCTTTTCTTTTACATCCTTTGTGAAACTTCCAATCAAGATGAAGTAAACCGTGATCAAGAGCGAGACGACAACCTGGAGTAACTGGCTTGATGATTCAGTTACTGGAATTCCCCTATTCATGGCAAGTAAAAACAGCAGGCCATATATCCTGTATGCATCGATGGTAATACCTGTTTCTTCCTTTTTGATTAAACCATCGAAATAACGCCGGCTTAAAAGCAGCATCGCTGACATCCAGCCGAAAAGGAACATCAATCCCTTTACAACCGATAGGCTGTCGGCATAGCCGACGATGTTTAGGAAGGGATACAGACTGACTAGAGCAGCAATATTGGAATAGATTTTCCTTTCTGGCTTTTCCGCTGTCAAGTTTCTCAGGAAAATGAAATAAGCGGTTAACAGAAGCGATACAAAGACTTGGAGTAACTGATATTTAGTATCATTAAAAACCTCCACATTCATATCGATCAAAAAGAATAAACCATAGATACTGAAAGGATCAAAGCTGACGATTCCTGATCCATTTTTCTTGAGTAACCATTTGGAATACAGCCTGCTTAACAACAACATTCCTGCCATACAGCCAAAAAGAACTGCCAAACTCGTGACGACTGGGAGTGCATGGGCAAAGTCTATGATATTGATGAACGGGAAAAGTCCGATGATGGCCGCTATTCGTGAGTTAATGCTTTTTTCTTTCGTATGGATCGTGAATCTTCCCATAAGGATGAAGTAGCTAGGCAACAGCAGGGAAACAAAAATCCCCAAAATTGCAAAACCTGTATCGCTCATAAACACTTCCAGATTCAGAGTGCACAGATATAACAAGCCAAAAATCCGATAATAATCAATGACTGTCTTCGTTCCATCTTGGTTGACCAATCCATTGAAATGGCGTCTGCTAGCCATCACCATCACAGTCATGCATACAAGCAATACGATAATCGCCATAACCAAAGGTATTGTATTTACATACATATTATAGAAGATGAACGCCAGGCTTAGAGGAACCACAACATAGTTCCGCCAATTCCTTTTCATGAGCAGATACCAGGCAAACAAGAACTGTACAGTCATCACTCCTACCCAGACCAATTCCCTGTTAAGCGGAAGATCCCGGATTGCCGTTTCCAATATGGAAATGCTTATTCCTATATGAATGAACGGAATAAGATAATACTCCATGATTCCTTTCCAATTCTTATTGGAAACCGACCACAGAATGGTTATGAGTCCTGCTGTAATCATCATGGATATTGATGTAATGAATGCCATTTGCCCCACGTTTGCAAAAAATAAATGGACCTGCAGGAAAAGGGCTGAAAAACCTAGGTACGTAAAAACGTATTTTTCCCATTTCACATGTGCCCTTAAAGCACTCAAAATATAAATCAACAGTTGTGCAGCAAATAGGGATGGTGAACTTTCCGTATTAACAATGAGCAAATATCCAACGGGAATCGCCAGTAAATTGGCAAGGTGACTAGTATATTGGAAGTACAATTTCCCTTTCTTCGAATATTTCCCAAGCCCTTCTCCTAAAAGGAAAAAGATAATAGGACCTAGCAGCACAAACGCAATCTTCAATACCATTGAACTCAAATCAAAAACATCGTAGAGTGAAGCATATAGGCTGGCACTTGTAATCACGACAGGCACCCAGAATATGTGCTTCCGATGTATATGGACGGACCAGCCGTTTATTGCCGTAGCTATGGCAATGACTCCGCTTTCCTCCAAAGGCTTCAGTGAATCGAATGGAATCGATACCAAGGAAAGGAAGGAGAGGATCTGTGCGCAATATGCAAAAACAGGAAAAAATTTATAATATCCCTTTTTAAATGTGTAAGCTGCACCGATGGAAATCAGTGAAACCCCCATTAAATAGACGCTGAGCATTATATTTGATCGGACCCACCCTAAACCCTCCAACAAATATGGATAGAGAGCAACCAAAGCCAGTACGAAAGTGATTGGAAATCCGTATATGGCGTTTTCCTTCATATGCTTTGATTCGTCTTTTATATATGTGATGAAGAAAAGCCCCGAGATCATGGCGAACGCAGCACTAACTGCAAGCCAATCCATTTCGCTCAATTTACTGGTCAGTATCACTAACATGATCATTGGGGAGATAAGTAAGATACTCTTTTTAAAAAGGCTGTACCTTGGGTGACGGTTATATAAATATACTCCAACATATTGAATGACCTGAAGAACGAAAACAAGATTTAAAATGGTAGAAAAAGAGACTGGCATGGCAAAGAAAAGATACAGGAACGCTAAGTCGAAAACAACAACAGCCGGGTACGTGAAGCTTGAATTTCTCGAATGAAGGGAAACATGGACAAGCTGAGCGGATACTATCATGAGTACGATGAATATTTGCGCATAGTTCTCCTGGTACACCATCGCGTTACTATATAAGAAAACGATCCCGCTTTCAATCAAACTGGTGAACATGAAGTTCTTGGAAAGCTTAGTCATTTTGGATTTAGCCAGATATTTCGATAGCATTGTAAAAATGATTGGTACAAGTGCAAAAGCAATGATCATATATTCACTTAAAAATGAGTTAAAGATTAAATGGATATATCCATACGTGAAAACGGCGCTAAAAGCCATTTCATAATATTTTTTTTGGAATTTGACCGAAAAAATTAAAAATAACACAGAAAAGACCATCAACGTTAGCGAGTACACCAAGTTACTTGAAAATAACGTCAGGATCACAAAGGCTTCCACGATGATCTTAAACTGGATGAATTGAAAAATGAATGGTTTGAATAACGTTAATGCTTTTTGATTTTTCAATTGCTCGATATTCCATAATAGTATTAAATTAAGAATGCCAATCGCCAAAAACATCCACTCGATAGTCGGCGTCACAAAGGCCAATCCGAAATAGCAGGTAATGCCAAACGTGAATATCGAAATGAAAATGAATATTTTCGACTTAAAGTAGTCAGCAATCTTACAATAAATCGCTAAACAAAGTAATCCCCCAAAAAAACCCAAAAGCCCCTTCCCTCCACCATTAAGTGAAAGGTACTCTCCAAAAATCCGATAATATGAAGCTGATAAAATCGTAATCGGAATGAATAAACCCGCTAGCGTCAGGAATGCAAAAGCTGTCTGTTCAATTTTCAGCTTTGAAGCGATGAAGGCCATTCCTGCAAAAATGACGGATACCATTCCAATGAAGAAAACTTTCAGGACCGCATTCAGATCTCCCCATGAGGAAGTTGCTAAAATCAACCCGCCGAACAGAAGCAATATGACCCCGGTGAGAAGGATGACTGAGATATTCCGTTCCCTGATTTGCTCAGGTGTTTTCTTCGGCTTTGCCGGTTTTACCGGTTTCTCCCGCTTGATGGCCTGCTTTTGAATAACAGGTTTCCTATCAGTGATATCCTTGAAAGGTTCAAGACTTTCCTCGAAAACTGATTCATTAGTTTCATACGAGGTCTTCTCATCTTTCGTTATCGATTCGTTCACTCCACTAGATTCACGTAATTTGAATGAAGATTCTTCAATCAGGCTATCTTGTACCCTCACCTCGGCACTTTCACCGATAATCGTTTCTTGTCCTTGGATGGATTTCTTTTTTTCATGCCCTAAGCGCTTTTGTTTATGGAGGGCTAATTGGAAATGCCGATTGTATGCCCTGCTAATCCGGATATATTCTGATTTAGGGATGAGCCGCCTTTCCCATAAAACATCCAGCTCTTCTTGGAAAATACGCTTCCTTCTTTCTAATGTCATTTCTTCGTTTGAAGAATCATTCATCCCAAGATTCCCCTTCCTTCAAATAGACCTTCTATCATCTTATGTATATTCTCTTTTTGATAATAACAAAGTTTTTCCATTTTTTATATATTAAGGATGATACACTGATGAAACAAGGAAGCCAGTGGTGTTCCTCCTGACTCAAAAAAAGAATGACTTCTATTGAAGCCATTCAACGTCTTTCCATTGATTTTACTTTATCCTCGCTCCTGATGATGCATAAATAAACGATCATTGAGATGAAAATCGAGGCGGCTGCCGTGATATAGATGCTCCTATAGCCGAAGAGGAAGCCTATTTGCCCGAACACGATGGCACCTATGCCCACTCCAAGATCGAAAAATGAAAAGTATGTTGCATTCGCCATCGCCTTCCGATTGGGTGCCGTCTTCTCAATCGACCATGCCTGAAGCGCCGGCTGAACAGAACCGAATCCAAATCCATAAAGCATTGCCGCAATGAAAAGGACCGCTTCACTCGGCATCCACGCAAGCAGCAGCATCCCAGCCATGATGAGTAATGTTGAAGGCACGAATATGGCTCGGTGTCCCCTTCGGTCATATAATCGACCCGCGAATAATCTCGTGACCATGAGGGCCATTGCATATACTAAAAAATACCACTGAATGCCATCTACACCTTTTTCCGCTGTATATAGGGGAAGGAAGGTTGCAATTCCACCAAATGTAACGGAGATGAAGAAAATGAGCAAAGATGGCTGAAGGGCACTTTTTTCATATATATCAAACCTTTTGGCTCTGAAAGCCGCCGAAGGATCACTTTCCACTTTTTGATACCGAATAAGTGATGCTGCAATGATGGCAAACAAACCTAATAATGAGCAAATCAAAAACAATTCTTGAAACGGAAGGACCGTAACTAGAAAAAGACCCAATGATGGCCCGAATGCCAGTGCTAAGTTACCCGATAATCCATAATACCCCATCCCCTCGCCACGCCGTTTCGCAGGGATTATATCGGAAGCAATCGTTCCTGATGCCGTTGAAGAAAATCCCCAGCCGACGCCCTGTACAATCCGCATCAGAAATAACAGGCCGATGCTCCCCATAAACCCGAAGGAACCCACGGACAATGCAAAAATGGCTAATCCGGCAGAAAAAACGATGCGCCTTCCCTTAGTCTCCAATAATCTGCCGGCAATTGGCCGAACAAGCAAGGCCGAAAAAGTGAAGATTCCAAGGACAGCCCCTACCAGGCGGTCGTCACCGCCAAGCTGTTCTACAAACAGCGGGAGGGTCGGCATCGTCATTTGAAACCCCATGAAGATGCACATATTTGCCAAACAGATCATGATGAAATCACGTGTCCAGATTTTATCAGTCCCTCTTACCCGTTCATCCACTAAGGTTTCCTTCATATCCCTTCACCTTCTAATTAAAATAGTCATTGCCAGTTTACTAAAATTGGTTAAAATAAGCGAATGATTTATTTCGTATACCTAAATATATATATATAAATAAAAGCCCAGTATGACACTGGGCTCCCCCTTCATAACAAAATGCCGATATGTTCGTTTCCGTCCACTTACCTTCCTTATGCAAACTAACAATGTAAGTTCGCCAGGCTTTCTATTCATCATTCTTACAACGAATTGTTTTATTTCAAAATTCCATTAAACCACCCACGTATCAACCATTCTGCTAGTGAGGAATGGTAGGATTACCTTGCCCTATCTTATTGTATCCCATATCTTTCATCTACCCGCCCGAACGAGTTTCTGTTCTTTTTTTCGCCGTTTATCTTGAAACATTTTTTGATCCGCTTCCATGAATAAGCTATCCATATTCCCTTTGGAATGCGACCGGTAAGCATGCCCATATGACAAACTGATGTGGGCCCCCAAACTTTTGAAGTCATTTTCATTAAAATCTTTTCCTTAGATTTGATGGCGGACTTACACTCATTACTTTTAACATAATTTCCCTTTTCGTATTATAATTCTAAACATCTAAAACTCTATTATCGGAAACTCGTCTATTCCTCTCCAGCCAGTCAGTACTTTGTTCCAACAAATATAGGCTTCTGTTTATGGTTCATTTCTAAATTGGCATTATTATAAAACACCTGCTGTTCATGAAGATGAAATGGCCGCATAATTGAAAAAAGCCGATCCCAATTGGATCGGCTTTTTTATGCTTCACGACTATTTCGTTACTTCGATTTTCCCATTATTCGTTTCCAATTTCACTAAGTTTTCACCTTTGCCAATGACAGTATCGCCCTCATACTTACCAAGGATATCCACTCCCCCATTGTCAACATGAACATCGAAAGTTGTATTTGTCGGTTCATTCTCCGTTTTGATCATGATTTTACCATTATTACTTTTGAAGTCGATCTCCCTATCCAAGTCTTTCGTGAACAATGTAATTTTACCGTTATTCAATGACCCAACCAGTTTTCCCTCCACATTATTAAGATTTACTTTTCCATTAGCAGATTTCACTTCAACTTTTTCGGTTATTATATCATTTAATTCTACCCGGCCATTTTGAGATTTCACATTCAGATTTTCACTTTTCAATCCTGATATTTGCAATTTTCCATTATCAGATTCGACGACAAAGGATTTATAAGATTCATCAGGCACATACACCTTTAAATGTAAGGATTGAATATGAAAACCAAAGCTAAAGGTACGTCGATCTTTTAATTGTACCGAAAGCTTCTTCCCTTCCACATCGGCAGTGAAATCCAACTTGGAAACATCCATCCCTTTTGAGACCAATTCTATCCTGGTCTCCTTATCCTTCGTTGGAACGATTTCTACAGCTGCATTGTCAGTGTCGATCTGAATGTCCGTCATGATCTCCGAAATCGTTTTTTCCTCTGTAGTCGTTTCCTTATTCGTCACTTGGGAAAACGTAAACAGACTTCCTATTACTCCGACCAGTAACAATACAAGTGCAATGATCGATAATTTTTTTACATTAATCATTTTTCAAACCGCCTTTCACAAGGGAAGCGTTATATTTTAAATAGCGAATGAATCCTTTAGTTAAAGCGTTCGTCGCGACAAACAATCCCATGGCAATGAAAATGCCAATCCCGCATAGTCCCAATGCGAAGAAAAGATCGAATAATTGAAAGTTACCTATCGCAAGGTTAAAAAGAACGCCAAACGGAGCAAGAATGAACGCGATCGCCGAAGCCCATCCTGCAATGACAACTCCAATCAATGCTACTAATGGTCCCAAAACGATCACTAAATTAAAGAATCCCAAACCAATGACTGCCCAAACCGCCCGCATTACATTACCTGCCGAAGTCGTTTGTTCGACCTGACCAAGATGATAGGATGCCATCAGTTCCTTGGAAATCTGTTTAGGATTCCCTAGAGATTTGGAGATTTCCTGCTCTGACTTCCCTTCTTCCATTCCAATTTCGAAATACTCTTCGTAATCTTGAAGGATATCTTCCCGTTCCTCTAAGGAAAGTCTGGTTAAAGAGGCATTCAATTGTTTTAAAAATTGTTCTTTATTCATTGGTTCACACCTTCCTTGATTAATTGATTGACCCCATTGGAAAATTCATTCCATTCCGTCAGCAGCTCTTGAAGGTATCTCCGGCCTTTGTCCGTTAATTTATAATACTTGCGCGGAGGCCCTTCTGTTGATTCTTGCAAATATGTCGTAAAATACTCCTCCTTCGTCAAGCGTCGTAAAAGTGGATATACCGACCCTTCCGATATTTCAATTTGATCCGAAATCTTTTGGACAAGTTCATATCCATAGCGATCCTGCTTATCCAGTAAGACCAGGACACATAGTTCCAGGACACCTTTCTTAAATTGTACATTCATAGCACCATCACTCCTTCCAAGAGTCTTTTAGTATAGTTCAATAAACAGTACTGAACACCGAACAATACATCTTATGTAAATAATTTACCACACGGTACTGTTTATTGCAAGGTACTGTTTTTTTTGTACTACATCATTCCTATTAGGGTAGAAGAAAATTAACATTATATTCAAAGCTGCAAGAGAATACGATGTATAATAGTAAAATGTGGAAGGAGGAGTTACTTTGGCCAACAAAGAAATAACAAAAAAGCAATTCGAATTTCTTGAACATGAATTTAATTACCTTGAAAAGGAAGGAGTCATCTCCCAGCAAGAGAAAGTGAGGATGTTAGGTTCCTATGATGTAAAAGGTAAATTGAACTTCATCACTATTCTATTATCAATTGGGGCACTTCTTTTAGGTTTAGGCGTATTGACCTTCGTAGCCAGTAACTGGATCTATTTAAGTAAAGCGGTTAAATTCCTGCTTATCATTGCATGCCTCATCGGAGTGAACTTTGCTGGTGTGAAGGTGCAGGCACGCTTGCCCAAAACGGCACGAAGTCTACATTATGCAGGTATTCTGATTTTTGGTGCAGGGATTTTTCTAATCGAGCAGATGTTTAACATCAGCATCAATTTCAACAGTTCCTTTTTATTATGGGCGATCGGTACGGTATTCATTGGTTACTATTTGAAGGATGTCTTTGTTCTCCTTTTTACATCTTTCCTGCTTTTCATTTATATTAACGGAAGTATATTCGTTGATGAAACGTCTTATCCGCTTGCCATTCTTATATTTCTACCGGCTTTATACATTCTGTTAAAGAAATTCGATTACCCTAAATATCTGACCTTTTTCATTAACGCTTTAGCCATCAATACAATTGCCTTATTTCTTATGGAATTCGTGCCGAAGCTGGGTTTTGAAAAATCGAATACGATTGTCCTTTCCATTCTGTTTGTATTGGGAATCGTGCTTGCCTATATTCCGGTAAGATCAAAATTGCAGAACATCACACACATACAAGGGCATATCTTACATGGTATTACCGCACTCTTCCTTACCTTTGATTTTTCAATCTGGTTTCCTTTAGCTTATTTCGTTTTTCTGCTTTATCTCATTCTAAAAGGCAGTTTGACCAGCATCGTGATAATATGTGCACTGATTTTCAGATATTACATCTACTCCTTTGACTTCCTGCCAAAATCACTTACATTCATCATTGGTGGAATCATGCTTATCGGTTTTGGCTTCTTCTTTGAAAATCAACGAAAAAAAGGAGGGGAACTCAATGAGTAATCCATCATTCCGGCCACTCATCGTATTTTCCATTCCAGTCTTGATTCTGTTAGTCTTGGCGTTTCCTCCGGTCTGGACAACAATGACAGGAGATGTAATCAAGATCAAAACTGCCCCGGTCGACCCGACTGATTTGTTTAGGGGAAGCTATGTGGCTTTGAAATACGAAATTGAATCAGTTAAGCCATCACAAGTCGATGACTCGATTAAAACCGGGTTCAATACAAGAAATATGGGTGATTATAAAAAGGTATATGTACGTTTAAAACAAAACACTGATGGACTATACGTTGTCGATTACGTAACGAAAGAAAAACCCGGCAAAGGCGTTTACCTAAAAGGGGAATTGGAAATCCCATATGACCTGCAAAATGCTGAAACCATTCAAATCAGATACGGTCTGGACAATTATTTCGCATCCGAAGAAAAGGCAAAGGAAATGGAGAAGGACGCATTGGCCAATCCTTCAGTGGCCGTCGTAAAAGTTCGTAATGGCAACGTTGTTTTAACCGATATCATCATTGAATGAATGACCCCCGGATATGACCAGCAAAAAGAGCATCGGTTTGCGATGCTCTTTTTTGCAGGACTTTTTCATATGAACATCAGATTGTTACTTAATGACTCGTTTTGCCCCTATATATTTTTCCTTCCAATAATTATCACTCATTTTGACCACCTTGACCCCTTTGGTGGTGGTCCCGACAAATGTACCATTTCCATAATAGATTCCTACAAAAGAGACCTGCCCTTTCTTACCTGTCGCATAGAAGACCAAATCGCCCGCTTTTAAATCTTTTTGCTTCACGGCCTTTCCGGTTTTATACTGTTCCGCACTCGTTCTCGGAATCTTCATTTCTGTTGCGGCATTTTTATATACATACTGGGTAAGACCGCTAGCATCAAACCCTTTTGGAGTCGTCCCCCCATATTTATATTTGCTTCCAACCTGCTTCTTTGCCAAAGCGGCAACTTCATCACCATAATTGATAGAGGCTGAAGCATTAGCCGGACTGAAAATGAATGCCATCAATAATGCCCCGATTAAAACTATGGCTGCAAACCATTTTGAAACTGGTAAACTATAACTCATTCTTTTTCCTCCCCAAACTGAAAATGAACCACAATTTTAAATGTATGTTGCATTTCGGTTTTTAGACCAAAATCATTTTCCGCAATCATTATCTCTGCCAAAAAAACAAATAACCAGATAACGCCGTTGTGTAGCAAGTAACGGTGTTATCTGGTATATTCTACTCTTCAATAGATGAAAGAATAATGTCCATTACTTAGGCTCCTCGTATTGTCGGGCATTTTCACTGTCGCTTAGACCTTTAGTTGTATGATCGACCACACCGCCGACCCCAAAGAATGTAAGCGCTATGAAGTTAATGATGCCTAAAGCCCCGTTCAATGCATCATCAGTAATGGTAAAGCCTATAGGGGTAATGAAATTGTTTATGAAAGCGGCAATCATCTGCGCCAATATTAAAAGCCCAGGAAGGAGTACCGTGAATATAAACGTAGGATTCTTAAAACGCACTTTCCAGTTGATCATTGCTTTTCCCCCTCTCTATCATATTAAGCCCGCTTCATTTAAGAGGGTTTCGGACTTGCTATATATTATGCGGCTTGTCCATCTTACGTTCGGAAATTCCATTCATAATCTATCACGCTAGTTTCCCATAAACATAAAAAAGCCCATCCGAGGATGGACCTTCTCTTAAACTTTCAAAGTAGTTTTATAAAAACACTAGAGTGCGCCTCACTTTAACAAGTAAGTAACAACTTCCTCATGCTCTATATACTCCTCAGCGTGCCCGTGATCGAGCGTTCTTAAAACCTGAATATTTTAAATGCTAGATTTTTCACACTCCAATTTTTTTCTCCAAAAACAATTTGATCCGTTCAGCAGCTTCTTTCAATCTCTCGGCCGGCTGGACTAATGCCATCCGGACATACCCTTCACCCTGCTTCCCAAAAGCATCGCCTGGGACGACCGTTACCCCTGCTTTTTCAATCAATGCATAGGAAAAATCCCGTGATTTCCAGCCAGCAGGAATTTGGGCCCAAATAAACATGGTAGCTGAGGTTTTCGGCACATGCCATCCCCCTTCCGCAAGACCTGATATCAAGGCATCACGTCGGGACTGGTATTCCTTAACTTGATCGGATAGCAGCGAAAGATTGGAAGTTAGCGCCATCTCGGCAGCTTTTTGGATTGGATAAAAAACCCCATAATCGATGTGTGATTTCAACGTTCCCAGGATGTTCAGCGCCTCTCGGTTGCCCACCGCATACCCAATGCGACAGCCGGCCATATTAAAAGTTTTGGAAAGTGAGTTAAATTCAATCCCCACATCCTTGGCACCAGGAATGGACATAAAACTAATTTGCGGATGATCATCAAAAATCAACTCTGAATAAGCAAAATCGTGAACCACCATGATCCCGTTCTTTTTCGCAAACGATATGACTTCCGAAAAGAAAGCTTCATCAGCAAGGGCGGTGACAGGATTTCCTGGATAACTGATGATCATCATTTTGGTCTTTATAACTATTTCATCCGGAATAACGTTGAGCTGCGGCAGGAATCCATTTTCGGCAGTAAGCGGCATCGGATGAATGATTCCGCCGGCAAGTTCTACACTCGCTTCATAAATTGGATATCCCGGATCTGGCACGAGCACATAATCTCCAGGGTTTATCATCGCCGTTGCCAAGTGTGCAAGGCCATCCTGTGACCCCATCAGTTGGAGGACTTCCCTTTCTGCATCCAGCTCCACTCCATAACGCATCCGATAAAAATAACGGACTGCCTCATGGAATTCAGGCGTACCTTTTAACGTATACCCGTAGGAATTGCGATCCTGCGCATACTTCACAAGCGTATCCACTACAAAATCAGGCGGTGGTAGATCCGGACTTCCTACACTCAAATCGATAACATCCACCCCTCGTTTCATTGCATCCTGCTTGCGGGTCGCCAACTCTGAAAATATTCCTGTTGTGAATCTTCCGACTTTTTCAGATGGAGTAATATTCATTCTACGATTCCCCTCTCTTAATGATTTTCTATCTATCATTATAGCAATCAATCTCGAGTATTTTAAGAATTCATCAGTATCTGTTCCAGAGCCTCATCTAGATGATGGAATTTAAATGCATACCCAGCCTTTTCCAACCTCTCAGGTATGACCCACCGGCTTTTTAATATCAATTCCGTTTCGGTTCCCATAAAGAAAGCCCCCATTTCAAGCATGGGTGTTGGACAGGGAAGTCCTATCCTAATATTCATAAGCTTTCTCAAATGAGCCATCAGTTCACGATTTGTAACTGGATGCGGCGATGAACAATTGAACACCCCGCTCAACTCCTGATTCTTTCTCAGAAAAAGGACAATGTTAAATAAATCTTCTATATGTATCCAACTGAATTTCTGATTTCCTGATCCTTGATGGCCTCCCATTCCGAATTTAACCAAATTCCTATATGGGGTCATCACTCCCCCATCGCCCAATACAATGGCGATCCGTAAAGCAATTTGTCTCGTCTTCGGTAATCGGAAATCGAAAAAGGAGCGCTCCCACGCTTTCGCTACATCAACGGAAAAGCCCGAACCGATTACCCCCTCCTCCTCTGTCATTGGTTTATCTTCAGCGTGCCTGTATATCGTTGCCGTACTTGAGTTTATCCATAATGGAGGAGGATTTTCACATTGTTCAATTGCCTTACCTAGCACTTCAGTCGTATCAGTTCGTGAATCCAATATTTCTTTCTTATTCTTGGCATTGTAGCGGCAATTGACCGTTTTTCCTGCTAGGTTGATTAACATATCCGAATTATCGATCGTTTCCCTTATTCCTTCTTTATCTTCCCAGCCAGTATGCAGGGTTTGCCTGGAGATGATCCTTACTTCATATCCCAAATTCCTGAAATGCTTTTCAAAGTATTGACCGACAAAACCAGTCCCGCCAGCTAAAACTACTTTCTTCAGCATATAACCAACCCGCTTTCTTTTAAGAGTGAATAGGTCGAATAACTATTTCGATCCTTTTTGTGAATTACTTCACAATTATACCATCTTATTACATTAATTGGTATCACGAATACATAACATACGCGTGCAACAATTGGTGAACTTGTCCAAGCAAAAAGGAATATTACACATAAATTAGTAATGTGGAAATTTATATACGAAGGGGATGATTTCAGTGTCAAACAAAAAACTGAGAAAAACTGTCAATTCCGGAACTAGCAATAACAACCGTAGGTCTGCCTTGAGAAGAATCTTAAATAATTTATTAAACAATAATAGAGGTACATCAATCAAGGAACCTACTTCAATCAAGCAATTTAAAAGGGATTAAGAGATTGCTTTTTTGAGATTAAGATGAATTCCTTTAGAATTATTCTAAAGGAATTCATCTTAATAAATCATTATTACTGATTTCTGTTTGTTATTTTTTCACATGTAAAAGCCGTATATTTCTGGTGAATAACTGTTATATCTAATAGAGCTAAAGGAGAAGTCATGATGTATTTTCGAGAATGGAAACCTAAAAAAGATATCAAGAAATTAACGGATATTACGGTAAGTAATTTTCGGGTTTCGCCTAATAAAGTGAATGAAATATTGCAAGAGTCACATAAGGTACTTGTAGTTTGTAATGATAAAGGTAAAGTAGTGGGGTTTCTTTGTTATAATCTCTACTTATATAAAGTGGCTCATATTAATTATGTAGTACTTGACAAGAAATTTAGAGGGAAAGGAATTCTGCAATCCCTTTTACCCGAATTAGTAACTTATGTGAGAAAAAAAGGGATCCTTGTAGTGTCCGGTTTTGTGAACAAAAACAACCCAGAAGCATTACAAAAGTTTAAAGCCCTTGGGTTTAAACCGGTTTTAATTTATCATGATGACATTCTAATTCAATCCTTACTTTAAAAAGGTCCTCCTGCCACCTATTTGCAAAGAAAGATTGATTAAAATACCTTCTTAATCTTGTAATACAGTGTACAACTATTACGAATCATTCATCAGTTTTCCCCTTCATTAAAAGGATTTCCCTGTCTCATACTAATCCTAATAAGGGAGATAAGGGTTATACGGATATATAAATCTTGTATTCCCCACGTAATGGAACAACTATGGAATGAAATCGCCTGTAAATTCTACACGGATTCATAGGCATTTTCCCTGTAGTCTCTTAAACCCTGGTCCTTTATTTAATTCCACTCCAGGCTGTTTCTATATTAGAACTCCCATAAAAAAGGCAACCAGGAACATAAACTGTCCTGATTGAATTAAAACTTTACATAATAGAAGGAATACGCAAAGATTAACAACTGAACAGATCATTAAATTTTCTATATTTTCAAAATAACCCCATATTTTCAGCATCCATTCGTGTATAGTTAATGTATACCTGCTAAAAGGGGAGATAATTATGAAATCGATAGAACTAATCATCTTAAATCTGGAAGAGGTTAGAAGAAGAAACATTAAACTATGGACCTCAATACCTAAAAGCACACTCCATTGGAAACCGGACGACAAGGCAATGAGCTGTTTAGAAATGGTTAGGCATGTCCTTGATAGTGAGCATTACTATCATTTATCCATTAAAAATCAAGGTAGCCTACCAGTTTACGAATCACCATTTGAAAAACAGCCACTTATCACTGTTGAGGCGGAATTAAACTTTGCCGAACCTTACAGGCGTGATTTTTTGGAAACGATCAGATCCTTCAGCGAGGACGACTTATCCAATATTAAAATTGATCGCTCCGATATGGGATATATCAGGGATTTAGGAGACATGTTGCTAAGAATCGCTTATCATGAGTCTGTACATACTGGTCAATTATTAGACTACTTAAGAACTGCTGGAGTTCCTAGAATTAACGTTTGGGATTAATCACATCATTTTCAAAGGGTGTTTCATCATGGTGAAGCACCTTTTTATTTTTTCGACTGCATAAACATCCCTTATTGACCTATAACCTGAGTTCAAAGATAGCCTTACCATAATCAAATCTATAATTATTGTTATATACTCTCTAAATGTGTAAGAAAAGCGGTCCAATCATTTTTACAGAATGAAAAACTGTGAAATGGCTCTGATCCATAAAACCGGAACTCCGGGGAGATGGTTTCAAATAGTTCTCTTTAGCAGACAACCCAACCATATTCCCTGATGCTCCACCATTTTCAAACATTCCAATCGATCACCAAGAAAATGTTTCATGCTAGGAAATTGTGGAAAAGTAATGATAGGAGGGATAAGAAATGATGTTATCTAAAAAACCAGCGGCCAGAATGGTTAGCGCCGTTATTCTAACCGGTTCACTCTTAGGGGCAGGTGCATCGTCTTCAACAGAACCGGTTGAGGCTGCATCCACAATCGATTCCGCTTCTGCCATAGCTAAGGAACACGCTCTTACCACCTTACATGAAATCTACAACAAAGCTTTTTCAGGAGAAATGCCTTATACTGCCATGGGTTTGAAAATTAATGAAAACACCCAAAAAGAAGTATATGAGACATTTGGTTCTCCCCCTGAACCAGGTAACACAGAAACTTTTGACTATTACCATGCAGAAATGGGGCATCCGGGATTTGCATTTGCCTATAACGATGACAAGACCATCTCACAAATCCGATATTTTGGGACAAATGTAGAACGGGACCATAATCTAGGAAGCATCACACCTAAAGTTTTAGGAAAACAACTCGGCAGTGCTGACGAAATACGCCATATTTCCAGTACGAATGAAATCAACTACATTTACAAGACAGGAAATTATGAACTGCAATTCATTGTCGGTGAAGATCGAACTGTAGATCATATCAATTTACTCGAAGCTAAATAATATTTACGGCAAAATAGTCGTTACAGGTTGTAGAGAAAGAAAATTTTCTCTACAACCTTTTTTGTTTCAAGCCCCTCCCCCTTCTTTCCCTTTCAATTTCCAAAACACTGTTACCAGAATCGGTCTTTCCATTTACAAAAACCATACTCACCCCAAACGGATTCTTAATATTTTTACAATAAAATTAGCTTGTTCAATATTATTTCAATATATGGAGGTTGTCGGTAAGATGATTAATAAGTTCAGGGCTTTCATAGTATCGGTTCTAGGCATAGCCATCCTTTCTCAGGGTCTTCCGGTCGCGGGTGCTGCAAAAGATGCAGAAGACAATCAGACAAATCTGGGAGGCAGATGGATGAAGGGGGAATATCATGCCCATACCACTCAGTCAGATGATACCGAGGGATCACAGAGCCTTGAAAGCTTGCTAAATAACGCATTTGATAAGTATGACATGGATTGGATGGGAATTTCCGACCACTTGAGGATGTCTTCAAGGGATGAAGAGGGGAATTTGATTCCAGGCGGGCCGATACCGCTGTCTCAAGGGATCATTCAATATCAAGCCCCGAAAATGGAACAACTGCAAAAAGAGGGCAAATTTAAAAATAAAGTCATCTTTTCAGGCTTCGAATGGGATATGCCTACATACGAGCATGTCGGCATAGGCATTTTGGGAGATCAGCCGGGCTCACCTAAAAGTCTGAAAGCTGGCAATCAGTTCGAATATCTGTTCACCAACCAGGATGAAAAGATGTTTGATTCTAAGGATATAGCCGTCTGGAAAGCACAGGATCAAAGAGCCAATAAGACATCCGAGGATGCCCGAACAGCATTGGCATGGCTTGAGAAAAATTATAAGCATACAAGTTATGCCGTATTGAACCACCCATCAAGAAAAAGGGTGTACAACATATCTGATTTTCGTGACTTCAACAATATCGCTCCGGATGTCATGTTCGGATTTGAAGGTATGCCAGGTAACCAGATGGAGCCAGATAGAGGCGGTTTAAATCTGACAACACCGGAAAACCGGACCTATGGCGGTTCCGATTACATGCTTGCTAAGGTAGGGGGTGCATGGGATGCACTTCTTGGGGAAGGTCGTAAGTTCTGGAATTTTTCCAATTCGGACTCCCATTTTGAAATCAGTGAAAACCGCCTATACTCCAGCGGTTACTGGCCAGGAGAATATACCAAGAATTATACATGGGTAAATGGCTCATCAATAAAATCCGTCCTTGATGGCATGCGATCTGGGAAATCCTTCTCCGTTTTTGGTGACTTGATCGATGCCCTTGATTTCCAAGCTAAAAACGGAAACAACGCGGTTGATATGGGGGGGAACCTTAAAGTGAAGGAAGGACAGATGGTCAAGATCACCATCCGATTTAAGAGCCCCCAAAAGAACAATAACGGGGACTCCGTCAAGGTGGATCACGTGGATCTAATTTCCGGGGAAGTAACCGGGAAAGCAGTGCCTGGAACACCTGCTTATAATAAAGCCACCAATGATACGACAAAAGTGGTTAAACGCTTTACCAGTAAAGACTGGAAAACCAATCGCGATGGTTTTCATACCATCACTTACAAAGTCAAAGCAAATAAGGACCATTATTTCCGTTTACGTGGCACGAACCTAGGGGAAAATGTCTCTGGAGAAACGATGGACGGTGAACCGCTGATCGATGAAAAGACTGAAATCGAGAATAACGAAACGCGTTTTTTGGAAATAAACAAACGTAACTATAAAGACCTTTGGTTCTATTCGAACCCTATATTCGTCAGCGTAGAGGATAGGAATCATGATAAACACTAAGTTAAAAAGTATCCCGCAATAGTTCCGGACGGCCCCAAAAACCCCCTTTTCCACTTAGCTAATATTCGACGTGGATGAGGGGCTTTTTGTCCCCTTGGATTCTTAATGATCACTTCCCTTTCTTTAAAATCCTTTCTCGGATAACGATACATCTTTTTTTTAGTATTATTTCACTTCAATGCGTGAAAATCCGTATAATTCACCAAGTTTCATTAACACTAAAGATACAAGTTATTTTCATTGACTTTTCACCTTTTCTTGTATAGTATCACAGAGTATCAATCCCTATCAGATTACTAGGAGGTTTACCGAAATGAAAAAAATGGTTACACTTTTATCGCTATTGTTAGCGTTCACGGTTGTACTTGCCGCTTGTGGTACAAGTACAAAAGATGAGGCAAATGATACCGGCAATAAATCCTCTTCAAAAGAAAATCTATATGATAAAGTTAAAAAAGATGGCGTATTAACAGTCGGAACAGAAGGTACATACCCTCCTTTCACATTCCACGATGATTCGGACAAACTAACAGGGTTTGATGTGGAAATTGCTAAAGAAGTGGCAAAACGCCTTGGAGTGAAAGCTGAATTCAAAGAAACACAATGGGACGGCATGTTTGCAGGATTGGATGCAAAACGTTTTGATATGATTGCAAACCAAGTGGGCATCGATGAAGACCGTCAAAAGAAATATGATTTCTCTGATCCATATATCCAATCAGGAGCCGTTTTACTTGTTCACAAAGATAATTCGGATATTAAATCATTCGATGACTTGAAAGGTAAGACTTCTGCTCAATCTTTAACGAGTAACTACAATAAAATAGCCAAATCACATGGTGCTAAAGTTACCGGTATAGAAGGATTTTCCCAGTCTGTACAGCTAATCGGTTCTAAACGTGTAGATGCCACGATCAATGATAAATTGTCGTACCTTGATTATAAAAAGCAACACCCGGATGCACCTATCAAAGTGGCTGATGAGGAAGAAAGCGGAGTCGCCAGTGGTTTAATGTTCAGAAAAGACAGCGATAAATTAGTGGAAGAAGTAAACAAAGCACTTAAAGCCATGAAAGACGACGGCACGTACGCGAAAATCTCGGATAAATGGTTTGGTGAAGATGTTTCTCCTAAGTAATATTTTCAGTGACCCTGAGCGTATGAACCAGCTTGTTTCCATCGCTCAAACCTCCCTCTATCCTATGATAGAGGGAGCTATTAAATATACGATTCCACTAACATTGATCACATTCGTTCTCGGACTTATTCTCGCTGTACTCACAGCATTGGCTAGACTATCTTCCATTAAAATCTTTCAAATAATTGCGCGTGTATATGTGTCAATCATCCGCGGGACACCTTTACTTGTGCAATTATTTATCATTTTCTATGGACTTCCAAATTTAGGTGTAACCATTAATCCTTTCATATCGGCTATTATAGGATTCTCTTTAAATGTAGGAGCATACGCTTCGGAAATTATCCGAGCAGCCATTTTATCCATACCAAAAGGACAATGGGAAGCAGGCTATTCAATCGGGATGACATATACCCAAGCTTTAAAGCGCATCATTTTGCCGCAAGCAGCTCGTGTATCCATTCCCCCATTATCCAACACGTTCATTAGCCTTTTAAAAGATACATCGCTTGCATCACTCATTCTTGTAACGGAATTATTCCGTAAAGCCCAGGAAATCGCTGCAAAAAACTATGAATTTCTACTACTTTACATGGAAGCAGCTGCTTTATATTGGATTTTGTGTACCATTCTATCTTTCATTCAAGGAAGTTTAGAGGACAGACTTAATCGTTATGTAGCAAAATAAGAACCGCAGTAATTAAAGGGGATTTTAAAATGATCAACATTAAGAATCTTCATAAATCATTTGGTGACCTTGAAGTATTAAGGGGCATCGATTTGGAAGTGGAGCAAGGTAAAGTCATTGTATTGATCGGTCCTTCGGGTTCAGGTAAAACAACCTTTCTTCGGTGTTTGAATCTCCTTGAAATACCCACGGACGGGACGATTGAAATCGATGAAACCGTAATGGAATTCAAAAAAACCGTTAGAAAAAAATCGATTACATCTTTTCGCAGTTTGACAGGGATGGTTTTCCAAAGCTATAACCTCTTCCCCCATAAAACAGCATTGGAAAATGTAATGGAAGGCCCCATCATTGTAAAAAACATAGCCAAACATGAAGCGAAAGAAACGGCTGCTGCCCTGCTTACAAAAGTGGGCTTAGGTGAAAAAATCGATTTTTATCCGTTTCAATTGTCCGGCGGGCAGCAGCAACGGGTCGGAATTGCAAGGGCCCTGGCCATGGAGCCTAAGGTCATGCTATTCGATGAACCCACTTCCGCTTTAGATCCAGAACTAGTTGGAGACGTGTTACAGGTCATGAAAGACCTGGCGAAAGAAGAAGGCATGACAATGATCGTGGTAACCCATGAAATGCGTTTCGCCCGTGAAGTCGCCGACGAAGTCATTTTCATGGATGAAGGAAAAATAATGGAGCGGGGAACACCCGAGCAAATTTTCACAAATCCTAAAGAAGCGCGTACACGTAAATTCCTCAATATGATCCAATAAAAAACGGTGCTATTCAAGCACCGCCCGCGCCCCCCCCCATTTTTAGAAATGGGGGGTTTTTGCATACATTAAATTAATGAGATGCTTGGACCTGTTCAGTCTGTGACCGTGCATGGTATAGCTGAAAAAGAATCAAAGCAAAAACGGAAAGGATTGCGCCCGATATAAATGGTAAATCAATCGAAATCGAAAATAACCAACCGCCTATCGGAGGACCCGCAATTCTGCCGAACGAGTCGAATGAAGATAGCAGACCAGTGACACTGCCATGGCCCGTCATGGAACTTTTGGTCAGCAGTGCCGAAATTGCCGGCCGGATGAACCCATTACCCAATCCGAAGATAGTCAGGAAGATCGCCGATGTCCAAAAACCGGAAGAAAACAGGATGAGAAGGAAACCAACTGCCGACACGATGATTCCCATTCGGATAACCGCGCCTTCCCCATATTTCTTTGTCATCCTACCCACTAATCCACCTTGAACGATTGCACTGCCAAACCCCATGATCATGAAGATATAGCCTAATTGTACAAGACTTATATCAGCCCTTTTGGCTGCAAAATAGGCAAAAGTCGTTTCGAGTCCTGCCATTGAAAGGGTGACGATCAATTGCAGAAAGAACATGGTTTTAAGAGGCCCTTTAAATGCTTTCCACATGGACTCTTTATTTATTGACTGTTGGGCCCTCTTTTCAACCGTATGTGATTCCTTTAGTATCGCAATCACTAAGAATAAAGTGATCAAAGAGGATATTCCTGCAATGTAAAACGGTAAGTTCAAACTTGATTTGGAGAATACCCCGCCAATCGCCGGTCCGAAGATGAATCCAAGCCCTGTAGCGGCCCCGATGATTCCCATCCCTTTTCCCCGATCTTCCGGCGTCGTTATATCAGCCACATACGCCATTGCGGTTGGCATGTTTGCCGATGACAAAATCCCGCCAACGATCCTAGCTACAAATAATACCCATAAGGAATCTGCCGAGGCCATGATGAAAAACGATAGTGCCAGTCCAGCAATCCCGATAATCATGACAGGCTTACGTCCTATCCGGTCAGATATACGTCCCCAAATCGGGGCAAAAAATAATTGCATTAATGAATAAACAGCCATTAAAAGACCAAGCTCAGTAGGACTGCCACCAACCTTTTCGGCAAGGAACGGGATGACGGGAATGATGATCCCAAATCCGACCATGACTAAAAACATCACTAAAAAAAGAACGGGTAACACCTTTTTTGTTTCCATTATTTTTTTCTCCTTTTATTCTTCCACATTCGCTGCATACTTTTATAAAGGTTTGGGTAAAAAGAACAGCAACGAATTCCTTAATCATATTATTTAGCATAATCTTCCTAACAATACTTTAAACAGTTTATCATACAACCTTTACCAAATCAGTATGAAGTACGCTCTTCTTTCCGAAACTACCTTAACTAAATAAAGGCCAGGCATCAGAATCCTGATCTTTACAGTAATTTTTCAGGTAATGGCTTACGTTTTTCCACTTTGTTTCGTGAAAATAATGGAATGAGTTCGTTAAATATCTTTCCCCCTCTTATTTTTTCTTAATGGGTACTCTATACTGTAGGGTATGATTGATGTTTGGGAGGTAGCAGAATGTCTAATGATCAGTGGATTTTAATTATTGACGATGAAATAGATTTGGCACGTCTCATGGAGACAGTTTTACATAAAGAAGGTATCCCGAATATTGTTACGGCGGGGACGATTGCGGATGGGTGGGCAAAGTTTCAGAAGTTCGATCCATCACTGGTCTTGCTTGATATTATGCTGCCTGATGGTGAAGGCTATGATTTATGCAAACAAATTCGTGAAGTGTCGAATGTGCCCATTTTATTTTTGTCGGCAAAGGATGAGGAAATTGATAAGCTTCTAGGGTTGGCGATTGGCGGGGATGATTATATCACCAAACCATTCAGTCCGAAAGAAGTGGCATATCGAGTAAAGGCGCAGCTGAGGCGTGCGGGCTTTTCAGAGGAAAAGGCCGTTCCGAAAAAACGGCAAGTTGGTCCTTTTGAGCTTAGTGCAAATGAAAATGAAGTGAAAAAGGATGGTAAAACGCTTGAGCTCACAGCTAAAGAAATCGGACTGATGAGCTGTTTTATGCATCACCCGAACCAGATTTTGAGCAAGGAAACTTTATTTGAACATGTGTGGGGCGATGATTTCTTTGGCTCTGATAATACAGTAATGGTACATATTCGCCGTTTACGCGAAAAAATCGAGGCAGATCCTTCAAAGCCTTCTTTTTTAATAACCGTTAAAGGGCTTGGTTATAAATTACAAACCAAGGGTGAAACAAGATGAAGTGGAAATTGACACGGCGCTTTTTAGGATCCGTTGTGACAATTGTCGTAATCGTAGGGATCGTAAATACAATTTTACTTTTATCTCTACTCTTTTATCGAGCCATGCATAATTTCGAGGCAGAAGAATTATCTGCTGAAAACTTTAGCAGAACCTTTTCACAATATGTGGAACTAATAGATAACAAACCGATCGTAAATGAAGAAGGGCTGGAAAAGCTGCGGAACAATAACGCCTGGATACAAATTTTGAATGATGAGGGTGAGCAAGTTGCAGCCTTTTATACACCTCAAAAATTGCAAACCGTTTATTCTCCTGTTGAAATCGTCCAAATGTATAAGTATAAGGAAATTGATGCAGAGACGACTGTTTTTGTCGGCGAAGCCCATAATTTCAGCTATTTTGTAGGAGTTAAGGAACAGAAAATTGGCCGCTATGTAATAACCTATGATTATGAAAAAGTTTTTAAGAACTTTAACATCTTCCTAGTAATATTTTTAATCGTGGATATCATCATTGCATTAGTCATTGGATTCTTATTTGGAAAAAAATTAACGAGTCCGCTGAACATATTAATAGAAGGAATTCAGCAGCTTCGGGAGCGGCGCTTTAAAAAAATGAGCATACCAAAAGGCGTTTATGAAGATGTATTTCGCAATATGAATGAACTATCGGTGAAGTTGAATCAGTATGAAAAAGAACGTGATCAACTAGACCAAATGCGTGAGGAATGGATTAGCAATGTTTCTCATGACATGAAGACACCACTTGCTTCCATCCATGGTTATACAGAATGGATGAAAGATAACGCCACTGAATTAACTCCACAGGAATTGTATGAGTTTACATCCATTATTAATAGACAGTCCATTTATATGAAAGATTTGTTGGATGACCTGAATTTAACGATGCGTTTGCGCAACCAACGGCTTCATTTGCAATTTGAAGATGTTGATATCGTTGGGTTTATAAGAGAAATGACGATCGAGCTTTTAAATGATTCACAATTTGGAGATCAACAGGTTGAGTTTGTGGCAAATGTGGACAAAGCAACACATAAAGTGGATAAAAAATTACTGAAACGGGCGATATTTAACCTTATCTATAACGCACTCGTGCATAACGAGGAAAATGTCGTTGTGAAAATACAAATTGATGATATTGGTCCACAATCAGAAATGCATACCCAAATTACCATTGCCGATAATGGCCGCGGTATTCCCGCCAAAGATTTAGAACAGGTTTTTGAACGCTACTATCGAGGTACGAATACTTCCAGTACACATGGGACCGGTTTAGGAATGGCCATTGCAAGGGACATCATCCTGGCTCATAAAGGTAAACTTGATCTGACTAGCATTGAAAATAAGGGAACCACGATCACTATACTTTTATAATTATTTTTCTTGCAGAGAAAGGGCTGTCCATACAGACAGCCCTTCCAGACTGTAGACAAACTCGATGAAAATCGAGTTTGTCTATTTTTATGGCTTGTACAATTTGGACGTTGATTGGAACG